>JBLMXA010000153.1:0-10113 GCA_050257515.1 Acidobacteriota bacterium
TGGAAGTCAGCGCCCCCCTGCCCGATGCGTGCGGCCGGCTTGGCCGGCAGCACGGCGCCGCCGAGTGGCAGCGCGAGCACGGTCGGTGTCAGATCGATCGTCTCGGGGTGGCCGATGCGGCGCGCGCGCACCTGCGCGTGGTGGATGCCGGGCAGCCAGAACGTCGGAGGCGACAGCGTCGGCCGCCGGTTCGTGCTCCACGCCGACCACGTGCCGTCGTCGAGCTTGATCTGGAACTCGACGTCGTTCGCGTCGGCGGACAGCTGCAGCGTGACCTCGGGCGGGCGCGCCGACGCCCACTGCCGTGCGTCCCTCGCGGCCGCGGGCTCGGCGTCGACGATGGTCGTCACCTCGGCGCGCGTGTGCACCGGCGCCGGCCGCATCATCGGGCCGAGGTTCGCGAAGATCGCGAGGAACGTGTTGTTGTCGACCGACGTCACGTTCGTGATGTTCAGCGAGAGCCCGCCGATCGACGGCAGCGCGATCGGCGACAGCCCGCCCGACAGCTGCGGCAGCACGAGCCCGAGCAGCGACGGGAACAGGCCCGCGAGCTGGTCCGGCGACTCGGTCACCGCGTCGGAGTTCTTGACCGAGACGTTGGTGAACGCGTCCATCGGGTTGCCGAGCACCGGCGTGAGCTTGCCCGGCGCGCCGGTCTGCAGGCCGACCGGCAGGTGGACGTCGGTGACGACCGTGAACACGCGGATCCACTGCTGATCGACCTCGGCGAAGAAGTCGATCTCGAGCGCCTTGAACCGGATGTCGAGCAGCGGATCGACGAGCGTCGAGTTGCCCATGCCGTCGGTCATGAACGTGTTCGGGCCGAGCGTGATCGTCGGCGGGCTCTGCGGGCGCAGGCCGACCGCCATCGGCGAGTTCTCCTGCACGAGCTTGCCGAGCGAGCGCGAGATGATGCTCAGCGTGTCGGTCGTCAGCTGGGCGACCGTGCTGTGGCCGATCGTCAGGCAGAACAGCCCGCCGTTGTAGCCGGCGTACGCCAGCTGATCGAGCTGCGACTGGTGCAGGCCGATGCCGACGTCGAACGTCGTCGTCGTGCCGGGCAGCGTGTTGTTCTGGAACACCGACGAGACCGGGACCGTGGCCATCGCCGGCTCCGACGCCGCGGGGCCGCACAGATCGCGTGGCGAGCCGGCGGGCTCCATGCCGCCGAGCAGGCCGAGCGAGAGGCCGCCGCCATCGCTGGTCGCGTAGCCGCCGGCGATCTCGTAGAGATCGAGGGCGCCCGTCGTGCCGGGCGAGAACCCGCCGAACAGCGACACGTTCTGCGCCCGCCCGTCGAGGCCGAGATCCTCGAGGCACTGGTTGCCTTCCATGCACGTGCCGTTCGTGCACGCGGTCGCGAACGTGCTGCCGCACTCGGCGACGTTGCCCGACGAGCACTTCTTGCACGTCGCGTTGTTGATCGTGTTCTGCAGCTGCGACGCGATCTGGCCGGTGATGAACGACGGCGCGAACGACAGCAGGAAGCTCGCGCCGGAGCACGCGGCGCCGCCGGTCAGCGAGATGTCGCTGCCATCGACGTTGTTGACCGCGACGTTCGTCGCGTTGATCCGCGTCGTGCCCGCCGTCGCGTCCTGCACGAAGTTGATCTGCGCCGAGATCGTGAAGTACGGCGTGCTGCCCTGCGTGCTGTCGACGTGCAGGCCGCAATGCAGCGTGCCGAAGATGCCGGTGTCGTAGTTGAGCGGGATGTCCATCGCGGTCTTCACGCGCGTGTTGATCGTCAGATCGAGGCGCGACTGGCCGGATTGCGGCGCGAGCACGAGCACCGCCGGATCACCGCTGTGCTGGTTGAGATCGATGTCGATCGGCCCGCACGGCGAGACCGTGTTGTTGTTCGCGTCGCAGCACAGCGCGGGGTTGTCGCTGGCACAGTTGGACGCGGGGACCGGGAACTGGATGACGCCGTTCATGACGCCGCCGCCGACCAGGCCGCCGACGATCGTCGCGGGGTTGTTCGCGATGTACGACAGCGCCGTCGGCGTGACGCGCACCTGCACCGCGTTCGGCGCACGCTTCGCGGGTGGGAAGCCACCCGGGATCGGCGCGAACGTCGTGCACCCGCCGCAGCCACCACCACCGCAGGACACGGCGCACACGATCGACGTGACGATCACGAACCAGTCGAGTCTCGGACGGGCGAGTTTCATCGGATCCCCTCGACGCGAACGTCACTCGGGGACGTCCGAGAATCAAGTGTCCAATGCTAACCGTGAGGTCCGGCTAGGTTTACTGCACGGTGCCGTCGACGACGACGTAGCCGGCCTGCTCGCCGACGGTGAGGTTGGTCACCGCCACGCCCTCGAGCGTCGGCAGCGGGATCGCGCCGACCGAGCCGGAGCCGACCGCGACGATGCGCGACAGCGCGAACGAGCTGATCGCCTCGAACTGCGAGTTGGAGAGCTGGTTGGCGCCCGACACGCCCTCGGAGTCGTCGAGCACGTCGATGTAGGTCGTCGGCTGGCCGACGTCGAGCCGGATCGCGCCGCTCGCGTCGTTCGTCACCTTCAGATCGACCTCGGCGCTGATCGCGACCTCGGTCGCCGTGAGCTCGCCGTTGCGGAACGTCGCCATCAGATCGCCGACCGTGAGCTCGAGCGCGTTGCCGCTCGCATCGACGAACGGCGGCACCGCGGCGGACAGCTCGACCGAGTCGTAGAGCTGGCCGACCTCGCCGTACGGGCCGGTCTTCAGATCGATCACCTTGTCCAGGCCGTGCGCCGCCCACAGCGACGCGAGCAGCTGGTTCGCGGCGTCGTCGGCGACCGCGAGCTGGAAGCCGTGCGAGAGGTCCATCGCCGGCACCGTGTTCGGCACGAACACGAAGCCCGGCGACAGGTTGTCGCCGTGCGCGCGCAGCGACGTGTCGAGCTCGACGATGCCGCCCTGGTCGGAGAAGTCGATCGCGCTCGGCTTGACCGAGACGTCGACCGGCGTGCCCATGACGTCGATCGTCTTGGTCGTGTCGAGGCCGGCGAGCGACTTGTTGAGCATCGGCACGACGAGCTTCTCGGTCGCCCAGCCGAGGATCGGTCCCATCGCGGTGTCGAGCGACAGCATGTCGACGATCGCGCCCGGGATGCCGCCGAGCTCGACGTTGAAGCCGGTGATCGCGACGTTCGGGCTGTCGAGGTGGATGTCGAAGTTGCCGGCCGCGAGGCCGACCGCGAGGTTGCCCGATACCGACACGTGCGACGCGCCGACCGTGATGTCTCGGCTGCCGTCGAGGCACGCGGCCGCGTACTGCAGGTGCATGCCGACGTCGATGTTGTCGAGCTCGGCATCGAGCCACAGCCCGCCGGGCTGCGGCGCGAGCGCGATCTGCGCGCCGCCGACGGTGAAGCTCGTGATCGAGGCCTGCACGTAGAGGCAGTCCGGGCCGCCGCCGAGATCGAGCACGGGGTTGCCGGCCTGCAGCATGCTCGACAGGTCGCCGCCGGTGATGAAGTTGCCGGCGGCCTTGCCGAGCGCGGTGAACGTCTGCGCCGACAAGGTCGCGGTGAGCGCGTTCGGCACCTGCGTCGAGATCTTCGCCATCGGTCCGGCGACGACCGCGCGCGATTCCTTGCCGGTCATGTTCTGGTTGTCGGTCGCGATCGCGTGCAGGAGGTTCGTGCCGGGCACGACCGGCACGGTCGCGGTCCACGTGCCGTCCTGCGCGACGCTCGCGGCCACGCCATCGACGGTCACCGACGAGATCTGGTTCTTGCTCTCGACCGTGCCGGTCACCGTGATCGTGTGGATGTCGCCGGCGATCGTGCCGCGCTTGGGGGACGTGATGTGCACGCGCGGCGCGTTCGGATCGATGACGGGGGCGTTCGGATCGTAGGGGTTGTCGGAGCAGCCTACGAGCGCGAGCCCGAGCGCGAGCCCGAGGGCGACCTTGCCGGCGTGGCGCATGGTGGGCCGACCGTGAGCAAGAACGAGGCCACGCCGGTGAACCACCGGTCCTGGGCCGGCGCGGTGGCGAGCTCGACGCGGCAGCTGCCGCGATCCTGCCAGGAGATCCGCGTGCTGCGCGGATCCTTCGACGAGATCGCGAGCTCGCCGCGGACGGGGAGTGCATACGTGATCAGCACGACGACGCCCGGCCGCCCGCTGCCCGGCTCGATCGCGAGCTTGGCGCGGATCGACGTCGGCACGAGCGCGGTGCCGTCGACGGTGACCGCCAGCGGCGCCAGCGCGTAGGCCTCGAGCACGTCGCGCAGGACCGGCCGCGCGCGCGATCTGGGCTGGCTCGCCGCGCGCGCGACGATCGCCTCGGTCTGCGCGCCGCTCGCCGGCCGGTACCCGACGAGCAGCACGAGCTCCTTGGCCTCGACCTGCACGACGACCGTGCGGACCGGCGGGAACGAGTGCCCCCAGGCGGGTAGCGCTGCCAGGCAGATGGCAACTGCAATGGCCACGCGACGCGTCACGGGAGCGCCTCGAACTGCGCGCGGACGTCGGGGGCCGGCGCGTGCGGCGGCAGCGTGCGCGGCAGCGGCGGCTTCGGCGGCTGCCAGCCATTGCCGTCGACGTCGATCCAGATCGGGTTCGTGATCGCGTAGGGCTTCGAGTAGTGGATGCGGATCGGCTTGAGCGCGGCCGTCAGCGGCAGGCTCGACAGATCGAGACCGACCGAGAGCGCGCCGATCAGGATCGTCGCGTCGAGCGGCGGGAACTCGGTCGGCGACAGCACGGGGAACATGTTCGAGTCGCCGGTGACCTCGGCGACGACCCACGCGTCCTGCGCCGGCGTGATCGTCACCGTCGTGTCGAAGCTCGTGCCGGGCGCCGGGATCGGCATCGTCGCGATCACGTGATCGGGCGTCGTGCTGGTGCTGCCGTACACGGTGAGCGTGTCGACCGCGGCCCAGCTCGGCGCGTGGACGTGGATCGCGACCGGGATCGAGCCGGACTTGACGATCGTGTCGCCGATCATCGCCTGGTCGATCGTGATCGTGACGAACGGCGCGTTCGTCGCGATCGCGTGGTGCTGCTTGACGGCATCGACGACCTGCTGGCGCGAGTAGCCGCCGGGCACATCGTTGCCATCGCCGACGTAGAGCATCGTGCGCGCGTAGCCGGGCTCGTCGCCGAGCAGGTGGTGGCTGTCGGACGCGCCCATCGCGGTCGCCTTGTGGCCGCGGTCGAGCAGCGCGAACCACGTCTCGACCGTGCCGGGGTACTGCGGGCGGCCGTCCTTGCCGAGGATCACCTGGCCGGGCACCGGCTGCGGATCGGGGAACGGCCCGGGCGGCAGCGGGTCGGGCGCCTTGTAGGCGTGGATGTCCTCGAGCCGGCGGCCGGTGATCACCTCGAGCGCGTCGAAGTCGTAGCTGAAGTTGCTGGCGGCGAACTCGTCGCCGTACGGCGCGAACACGCCGAGGATGCCGGTCGGCGTGTACGGCTCGGCGGTGTCCTGATCGATGAAGAACTGCGCGAAGTAGCCGAGCACCTGCTGGCGCGGGTGCGCGACCTGCACGATCGAGTCGGTCGGATCGATCGCGAGCTGCCGCAGCTGATCGAACAGCTGCTGCGGCCGCTGGTGCGCCCACACGAACTCGCCGCCGCGCGTCGAGCCCGGATCGACCTTCAGCGGCCAGCCGATGAAGTGGCCCATCTCGAACGTCGTCAGCTCCATGCCCGAGATGCCGAGCAGCCACTGGTCGAGCGAGGCGTTCGCGATCACGGGCGAGTAGTCGGTGATGTAGTTGTGGTCGGTCGCGGTCGCGACCTCGAGCCCCTCGGCAGCGCAGCTCGCGACGCGGTCCGCGATCGGCAGGCCGGAGTCGGTCGACGGCTGCGCGTGGATGTGGAAGTCGCCGGCGATCCAGCCCGGCGTGTCGAAGCTGCGCACGAGCGACAGCTGCTCGGCGTCGAACTGCCCCGGGCCGACCTGGATCGTCTTCGTCGTCAGCTCGTACTCGGGGCCGCGCGAGACCACGAGGTCGTACGTGCCGGGCCGCAGCGTCGTCTCGAGCGTGCCGTCGGTCGTCCACCACGCGTGCTCGACGTAGCGATCGGTGCCGTCGAACGCGGTCGGCCGCGCGTACTCGCCGAGCGGCAGCGAGTAGAGGATGTTGCGGCCGTCGATGCCGTCGATGCGCGCGTCGTGCGCGAGCACCTGGATCTTGGCCGGCGCGCGGCGACCCTGCTCGTCGAGCACGCTGACCGCGAGCGTCGCCGGCGGCTGCATCTCGACGAACGCGCCGGCCTGCGCGTCGGCGGCGATCGTCACCATCGCCGGATCGGTCGTGATCCGATCGTCGGTGAGCACGAGGTACGTGTACGTGCCGGGCGGCAGGTGGCCGAGGAAGTTGCCGCCGGCGTCGGTCGCGAGCTGGTCGAGGATGTGGTGCTGTGCGTCGAGGATGATCACGTTCGCGCTGGCGACCGGCGCGCTCGACTCGGCGTCGACGACCTTGCCGCCGAACGTGCCGGTCGGCACCTGGCGCTGGTCGAGGATCGCGTCGTACACGCTGCCGACGTCGCCGCGGCCGACGAAGAAGAACGAGCGGAACGTCGCCGACTCGTTCGCCTGCAGCACGTCGGGCGGCTTGAACATGTAGGCGGCGGTGACGCCGGCGTAGGTGAACGGCAGCAGGAACGAGTACGGCGTGAGGTCCTGGCCGGGATAGCCGGGCATGCCGCTCGGCAGCGTCTTGTACGCGTTGACGTAGTTCGCGTCGGACTTGTCCATCGCGAGCCCGTACGACACGCCCGGGCCGCGCGTCGCGAGGAAGTCGACCGCCATGCCGGGGAACGCGGGGAACCCGCCGGGCATCGTGTACGTGTGCTCGATCGCGAAGCGGACGTCGAAGCCGGCGACGCCGGGCGCGAACAGCGTCTGCTCGCCGCCCATCAGCGGCAGCTGGCCGAGCGGCACCGACAGCTGGAGGTTCGCGAGCCCGGGGATGGCCATGCCGGTCAGCGCGTCGAGGTCCTGCGGCGCGAGGTACGGCAGCGGGTGCGCGCCGCTCGACGGGTTGTGGATCGTGGTCTCGATGGTGACGTAGCGCTTGCCGGGCTCGAGGCTGTACTTCTGGATGAAGTCGAGCGAGCCGCCCGCGCCGACGAGCCCGAAGTTGATCGGGTAGACCTCCTCGAACAGGTCGTCGGTGACGCCGGTGACCGTGACCTCGGCGGCGCGGCCGTCGTCACCGGTCGCGGTGACCTCGATCTTCGTCGGCCGGATCACCGAGAACGCGATGCCGGGGAGCAGCTCGGCGAGCTGATCGTTGCCCTTGCCGTCGCCGCCGACGCGCTGCAGATCGGCATCGACGAGCGTGCCGCCGAACGTCGTGTTGACGCGGCCGTAGACATCGACGCAGCTCGGATCGAGCTTCGCGCCGCTCGCGTCGGTCGCGCACACGCCGGTGCCCGCGATCACGAAGCGCACCTGATCGTTCTCGAGCAGGTAGTCGCCGACCCGGCCGATCGCGTGCGGCCCGCCGATCGCCTCCTCGAGCTTCGCGATCACCTGCGCGCGCGCATGCGGCGGCGTCGCGGAGCAGGAACAGAGACTGGCCGCCAAGACGCCGAAGGCGCCAAGACAGACGCCAAGCGATCTTCGAAAGAAGATGCTCTTGGCGTCTGTCCTGGCGTGCATGGCGTCTTGGCGGCCAATCCTCAAAGCACGACCTCGACGCCGAGCTGCACGCGATCGTTGTCGAGGTCGCGCGCGGCTTGCTCGACGACGTGGACGAGCTGCAGCTGCAGCCGCATGCGCAACGCGGGCATGCCGAGCACGGCGCCGGCGGTGTGCTCGATCACGCGATCGGTGACGATGCGGTTACTCGGATCGAGCACGCCGATCCGGTAGCCGACCGCGAGCGGGGACTCGGTCGGCAGCCGGATCATCAGCTGCGCGTGCCCGCCGTAGGCGTCCTGCGAAGGCGCGCCGGTCGTCTCGAACGTCGTGTGCTGGAGGATCACCGCCGCGCCGAGCGACAGCGGACCGGCCGCGACGTGCGCGCCGAGCGAGCCCTGCAGATCGGTCTCGTCCTGGCGGAACGGCAGGTCGCCGACCGTGCGCGGGTTCCACCGCCCCGCCGCGACGAGCCAGCCGTCATGCGGGAACCGCACGATGCCGGCGGCCGACAGCGCGAGCATGTCGTTGTCGTTGTTCGACGAGAACTCGTCGGCACCGTTCTGCGCCGCGAGCTCGAAGCCGACGCGCGCGCCGTCGCTCGGCACCGCCGGATCGAGCCGGATCGCGGCGCCGATCGAGCGGCCGGGCGGCAGGCCGGGCGTCTGCCAGCCCTCCGTCGCGCGCATGCCGCGCGTCTCGATCGGGTAGTCGACGAATTCGCGCGCCGTGTCGGGGATCTGCGCCTGCGGGTCGAGCCAGCACTGGAAGTAGCCGGTGCGCACGACGATCGGGCCGGACAGCGAGGTGTCGACGTACGCGTCGCGCAGGCCGACGGCGAGC
The DNA here is from genome assembly GCA_050257515.1 of Acidobacteriota bacterium. GTDB lineage: Bacteria > Myxococcota_A > Polyangia > Haliangiales > Haliangiaceae > JABFXX01. The sequence continues at coordinate 8,438 of JBLMXA010000153.1, forward strand.
TTGCCCTGCGGCGAGTTGACCAGCGTGCGCTCGTCGACCGCGCCGTCGATCGAGATCACGAACGCCATCGCGGTGCCGAGCTGGCCGCGCGCGCCCACGCGCGCGCTCTGCAGCTCGAAGCCGTCGTCGCGGCCGACGAACGCCACGTTCGGATCGTTCTGCACCGCGATGTACTGCATGCGCAGGTAGCCGAACGGCTGCCACGCGAAGCCGGTCGGCGGGACCTGCGGCTCGGGCGGCGGCCGCGGCGGCGTGTCGGGGACCGGCGCGCGCTCCGCCGGCGGCACCGCGGGCGCGGGTGCCGCGGCGGCCGGCTCGGGCTCGGCGGTCTCGGCGTGGGCGGCGGCGGGTGCGGCGAGCGCGGCGAGGATGACGCCGCGTACCCGTGCGGTCATCCGCCATTCGTATCACGCCGGCCGCGGCTACAGCCGGTAGTGCCCCATCAGCATCGCGTACGCGCCGGTCGGCTGATCGGGATCGCGCAGGTCGTCGGGCTCCCAGCGCGCGATCAGCAGCGCCTCGAAGTGCGAGCTCGTGAACCAGTGGACGTTCAGATCGTAGGCGTTGCGGTAGACGCCATGCACGCGGACGTTCTCGTTGAAGTAGTTGACGCCGACGTCGACCATCCAGCCCTGCGCCGGGAACCACGACGCGAGCGCGGTGCCGAGCAGCTGGTACGTGTACGTGGTCGAGCCGTCGCTGTTGCCGAGCGGGATCATCTGATCGATCACCTGCAGCTCGCCCTGCACGAGCACGTCGGGGCCGGAGAGGTAGCGCTTGCCGGTCACGCCGCCGCGCAGCTTGCGGTCGCCGGGCGACGCCGCGTACATCGCCTCGGCGCCGACCGCCGTCTGATCATCGAGCCGCAGCTCGCCGTAGGCCGCGAGCCCGCTCGAGTGCTCGACCGTATCGATCAGAGGATCCGCGACGAACGCGGTGAGGTGGCCCTCGTACTTCGAGGTGACGTACTCGGCCGCCGCGCCGTAGGTCTCGGCGTAGAGCTGCGTGCCGCCGAACCGGCGGTCGTAGAAGATGTGCTCGGCGAACCGCAGCCCGAACACCGGCATGAACCGGCCGACCCGCACGTACAGGCCGTCGGTCGCCGCCGGATCGTCCTTCCACATCAGATAGTGCTCGCGCGACCACGGCGCCTGCGCGTTCGGCACGTTGTTGATGTACTGGCTCGGGCGATAGCCGACCGTGACGTACGCGCGGAAGCTGCCGAACAGCGCGCTCGCGTAGACGTCCGCCTGCATCGGGATCGTGACGAGGTAGCGCTGCGGGGTCTGCAGGTAGCCGCTGGCGCCGCGGAGGTCGCCGCCGAGCACGAGCCAGTCCGGCAGCGACAGCTTGCCGTACATGAACTCCGGCGCGGTCCCGTACTGCGAGATCGCCTCCGCGGTGTTGAGGCCGTTCTCGCCGAGCAGCCCGCCGCCGGCCGGCGAGATGTGGCAGCCGGCGCACGTCTGATCCTTGGACAGCTCGAACTGCGGGTAGGCCGCGGCGGTGCGCGCGGCCAGCACGAGCGAGGCGACGAGCAGGAGGCGGGTCACTGACACGAGAACGCTCCCGCCGGGGCCATCGGGGTCTGCTGGCAGGTCTGGCCGCCGCTGCAGGTGACGCCGCAGGCGCCGCAGTTGCCGTCGACGTCGAGCTTGGTCTCGCAGCCGTCGGTC
>JBLMXA010000154.1:0-4487 GCA_050257515.1 Acidobacteriota bacterium
CGCCGAGGTCCAGAAGCTCGCCGACGAGCTCGTCCACCGCGGTCTCACGCGCGGCTATTCGAACGTGCTGTCGGCGAACCTGCTGACCCTCGACAGCCGGGGTGCGGTGATGACGTGCCCGATCTACTTCCGCGACTTCATCGTGCCGCAGCGGTGGCTGACCGATACTTCGTGCTTCCGCGCGTCCGATTTGCCCGACCGTTACTTCGTCGTCGCCGATCAGGACGAGCACGATCGCGCCGCGATCGGTGCGTCGCTTCCAGCACCCGCAGAGAAGTTCAGCGTCGGATCGATGTACGAGGTATACGTGTACAAGACCGCCGAGACACCGCTCGGCTGGCTCGATCTGCCGCTCCCCGAGAATGACCGCAAAGCGTTCCCGCTGCGGATTCCGGCGACTCACTTGCAGCTACGCCACGGCAAGGTCGCGGTCGAGTCGGGGCGCCTGGTCGCGACCGGCGAGACCGGTACCGTGCTCTACGGCCCGTACATCACGCTTCCGCGCGGCCGCTACACGGTCACGTGGTTCGGCAGCGGAATGCCCTCGCCCGGCGAGATCAAGTTCTTCGTCCTGGCAAGCGGCAGCGACAAGCTCGCCGAAGCGAGCCATCTTGCGCAGCAGATCCCGACCGCGCCAGGCGAGCTCGTGAAGCTGGTGTTCAAGCTCGGGCGCCCGCGCGACTCCATCGAGTTCTCCGTCTACAGCCAGGACGGCGGACGCATCGCACTCGACGAGCTACTGATCGAGCGCCGATGAGACGCGTCGCGCTGGTCTCGCTGAAGCTCGCGGTGGCCGCGCTGCTCGTCGGCTGGCTCGTGCATGCAGGGACTCTCGATCTCACGGCACTGTGGCTGTTCTTCGACCGACCGGTGCTGCTGATCGAGGACGTCGCGGCGCTCGCGCTCGCGATCATGCTCGGTGCGATGCGATGGCAGCTGTTGCTGCGTGCGGTCGACGTTCCGATCGGGCTAGGGCGCGCACTGCAGCTGCACACGACCGGACTGTTCTTCAACGTGGTCGTTCCCGGCGGTATCGGCGGCGACGTCGTGAAGGCGGTATACGTCGCCCGCGATCAGCCGGAGGACAAGCGGCCGGCGGTTTACCTGATCGGTTTCGTCGATCGCCTGATCGGGATTGCTGGGCTCGTGATGCTCGCGCTGCTCGCGGTGCTGCTGCACGGAAGCGATGCGTGGCAGCCGCCGCTCCGCGCACTATCGCTGATCGCCGCCGCGCTCGCGACGGTGACAATCGCCGCACCGATCGTGGTGCTCGCGGCCGCGCGCCGCTCCACCCGGCGCCCCCGGTCCGGCACGCTCGCGCAGCTCGTCGACGCGACTCAGCTGGTCGCGGCTCGCCCGCCGACGCTCGTGATCGCGCTCGCGCTCGCGATCGCGTTGCACGCCATCGGCCTGGCTTTGTTCGGCGTACTAGCCGACGCGCTTGCCAGCGGGGGCTCGCTCGCGAGCGTTGCCAGTGTGTATCCGCTCGGCATGCTCACGATCGCATTGCCGATCTCGACCGCGGGGATCGGCGTCGGTCATGTCGCGTTCGAGCGGTTGTTCGAGCTCGTCGGGCTGCACGGAGGCGCGAACACGTTCAACCTGTTCTTCATCGGCCAGACCGCGCCGTGCTTGCTCGGCGTACTGCCGTATCTCACGCTGCGTCGACGCTCTCCGCCGGCGAGCGACGCACGCGCGACGACGTGACGCCGATCACCGTGTCGCGTAATACGCGGCCTGGAATCGCGCGTGCTCCTCGGTCTTGACCGCATCGCGCCAGGCGGCGTTCGCGAGGTATCAGCGCACGGTCTCGGAGAGCTGCGTGAGCAGCGACTTCGTCGCACGGGCAGCCGCCTCCCGTCCGCCGCGTTCGTGATCATGCTTTTCGATCAGGAGGCAGGGGCCGTCGTTGTTGCCGCAATTCGTGATCGCGACCGGAGGTGCGAGCGCGCGATAGGGTCCTGGCGGCCTTCGACGCTTGGGCGCTAACCATCGCCACAACGTATACGGTAGGCTGCGCCTCGAAATGAAGGGAATCGTCCTCGCGGGGAAAGCCGGCACGCGCCTGCATCGCGACCGCCCGGCGTTCGAGGCGACGCTCGGTGATGTCAGCGACTTCGGGATCCGCCGCGCCGACGAGCTCGGATAGGCATGCTCGGCGTCATCCTCCAGCCGTCCTACATTCCGTGGCGCGGGTACTTCGACCTGATCCACCGCGCCGACGTGTTCGTGTTCTACGACGACGTCCAGTACGACAAGCACGGCTGGCGGAACCGCAACCGGATCAAGACCGCGTCTGGCCCGCAATGGCTCACGATCCCGGTGCACTCGAAGAGAAACGTCACCGACGGGTTGCTGCTCTCCGAGACGCGCATCGCGTGGAATCAGGACTGGCCGCGCAAGCACCTGGCGGCGCTGCGACAGGCCTATGCTCGGGCGCCGCACTTCCGCGACTACGCGGCACTACTCGAACAGCTGTTCGCGGCGCGGCCGGAGCGGCTCGTCGACTTCACGATCGAGAGCACGCTCGTGCTCGCGAAGGCGCTCGGCATCACGCACACGCGGTTCGTGCGGTCGTCCGAGCTCCGCGTCAGCGGCGCGCGCACCGAGCGGCTCGTCGACATCCTGCGCGCGGTCGGCGCGACGCAGTACTTGAGCGGACCGTCGGCCAAGGCGTACATCGACGACAACGTGTTCGCCGCCGCGAACATCGGGCTCGACTACATCGTGTATGACTACTCGCCGTACGAACAGCTACATCCGCCGTACGATCCGCAGGTCTCCGTGCTCGACTTGATGTTCATGACCGGCCGTGACGCGCCCGACCACATCTGGGGGAGCAAGCGATGATCCCGTTCACCCGGCCGGTGCTGCTCGATCCCGCTCACGCCTACGTCCGCGAGGCGCTCGACTCGCGCCGCCTCGCCGGCGACGGCCCGTTCGGACGGCGTGCCGAGCAGCTGCTCGAGCGGCTGGTCGGCGTCCCGCGCGCGCTGCTCACGACGTCGTGCACGCACGCGCTCGAGATGTCCGCGATGTTGCTCGAGCTCGCGCCCGGTGACGAGGTCATCGTGCCGGCGTTCACGTTCGTGTCGACGGTCAACGCGTTCGTGCTGCGCGGCGCGCGCCCGGTGTTCGCCGACATCCGGCCCGACACGCTCAACCTCGACGAGCGCCGGCTCGAGGCGCTGATCACGCCGCGCACGAAGGCGATCGTCGTCGTGCATTACGGTGGGGTCGGCTGCGAAATGGATGCGATCGCCGCGATCGCGAAGCGGTGCGGCGCGGTCGTGATCGAGGACAACGCGCACGGCCTGTTCGGTCGCTACCGTGGAAGGCCGCTCGGCACGTTCGGCGCGCTCGCGACGCAGAGCTTCCACGACACCAAGAACATCACGTGTGGCGAAGGCGGAGCACTGCTCGTCAACGACACGCGGTTCACCGAGCGCGCGGAGATCCTGCGCGAGAAGGGCACGAACCGGAGCCGGTTCTTCCGCGGCCAGGTGGACAAGTACACGTGGGTCGACATCGGCTCGAGCTACGTGCTGGCCGACCTGCTCGCGGCGCTGCTGCTCGCGCAGCTCGAGAGACACGTCGACATCCAGATCGGCCGCGCGCGGGTGTGGAACCGATACGCCGCCGAGCTCGCCGATTGGGCCGCGGCGAACGACGTCCGCCTCCCGGTGGTGCCCGCTCACTGCGAGCAGGCGTTCCACGTGTTCTACCTGCTCGTCGGCGGCGGGCGGCGCGATGCGTTGATCGACCACCTCGCGGCGCGCGGCGTTCAAGCGGTGTTCCACTACCAGCCGCTGAACGTCTCGCCGATGGGTCTCGAGCACGGCGGCGTACCCGGCGCCTGCCCGGTCACCGAGCGCGTCGCCGACGAGCTCGTGCGGCTGCCGCTGTACGCGGATCTCGGCGAGGCGGATCAGATGGCCGTGATCGAGGCGGTACGCAGCTTCCGGTAGCTCCACGACGGATGGCTGGAGATCGATCGACGCGCTCGTCGGGTTCGGTTCGCGACCTGCGTGGTGAGGGTCGTCGCCTGCGCGAGCGCAGAGCCGGCGAGCGCGATCGCCGTACCGCCGACGTGCAGCGTCGCGTGCTTGTCGCTGGCGGTCATCGGCACGAACGTCACCGTGTCGACGACCGCGCAGCCGACATGGGCGTCGGGCACGGTCTGAGGCCTGGACTCCCGCCGCCACCACCGCCGTGCCCGCGGCAGGCCGCCAGCAGCACTCGCACGCCGCGCAGAAAACCTCGCGCCCTCATCCGTTCACGTTACTCTTCGGCCTCGCCAGGGGACGCGTAGATCGCGCGCGATGTGACGACACGCACCGGCGGCCCTAGCGGGCAGAGCACGAGGCGCGCTAAGCAAGGTCGATGGCCCAAGGCCCGTCTGCACGGCTGCGAGCGCTCGGCATCGCCGTGCTCGTCGCGCTGGCGCTGCTGGTCGCCGGCGGCCAGGTCGGCTGGCGGACGTGGTA
>JBLMXA010000155.1:0-3066 GCA_050257515.1 Acidobacteriota bacterium
GCCCAGAACGCCGCGTACGCGGTCGGCCGGCTCGCGCCCCCGGGCGCCGCCGAGGTGCTCGAGGCCGGCCGCGAGGACACGGCGTTTCCCGAGATCGTGTCGTCGTCGGCGACCGCGCTCGGCCTGCTCGGCCCCGCCTGCCCTGCCGGCGCCAAGACCAAGCTGCGCGCGCTCTCGCGCACCGACGACGCCTCGGTCGCCTCCGCCGCGGCGCGCGCGGCGGCGATCTGCGGAAAGAATTAGCCGCCAAGACGCCATGCACGCCAAGACAGACGCCAAGAGAGATCTTCTTGGCGTCTGTCTTGGCGTGCATGGCGTCTTGGCGGCCTATCCTCCGAACAGCGAGCGGAACAGCGGATCGATCCCTGGCGCGCTCTCCTCGAGGATCTGCTTCATCCGGTACTCGATCTGCGGCTTCATCTCGGGGTGCGTGAGCACGTAGAAGCGCGGCTCGCGGATCGCGGCGACGATCGTCTCGGCGACGCGCTCGGCGGGGATGCCGGCGTCCACCAGCTGCGACAGCACCGTGCCGAACTTCGTCGCCGTCTCGCTCGGCTGCGCCGCGGGCTTGTCGGGACGGTTGCGGTGCGACTTCGCGATGTGCGTCTTGACGAACCCCGGGCACACGACCGACACGCCGATCGGCTTCTTCGCGAGCTCGAGCTCCTTCGCGAGCCCCTCCGACAGCGCGACGACCGCGTGCTTGGCCGCCGTGTACGGGCCCATGAACGGCGTCGACGTCAGCCCCGCGATCGACGCGGTGTTGACGACGTGGCCCTCCTGCCCGCTCGCGACGAGCTGCGGGAGCAGCACGCGGAGACCGTGAATCACGCCCCACAGGTTCACGTCGATCGACCACTTCCAGTCCGCCTCCGACAGCTCCCAGGTCGGGCCCGTGCCGCCGCCGACGCCCGCGTTGTTGCAGATCACGTGGATCGTGCCGTACGCGTCGCGCGCGCGCTTCGCCGCGGCGTCCATGTCCGCCGCGCTCGCCACGTCGGCGCGGATCGCACGCACCGTCGCGCCCGCCGCGCGCAGCGCCGCTTCCGCCTCGGCGAGCGCGCCTTCCTCGACGTCGACGATCGCGAGCTTCATCTTCTCCGCGGCGAGCCGGTGCGCGAGCGCCAGGCCGATCCCGCTCGCGCCGCCGGTGATCCACGCCGCCTTCCCTGCAAGATCCTTCATGCCGCGAAGCCTCTCACGACCCCGCGGAACCGGGAACCCGCGAACCGGCGATCCCAGCCGGGAACCGGGAACCGGCCGAACGGGCCGAACCGGGACTTGGAACCGGCCGACAGGAAACAGGCGACAGGCAATCAGCAACCGCAGCGTGCGAGCCGCGGTTTCCGGCTGCCTGTTGCCTGTCCCCCTGTTGGCCAGTTCCCAATCCCCGCTCGCCCCGTTCGGCTGGTTCCCGGCTGCTGATTCAGCTCGCCGGTTCGGCCGGCTCCCGGTTTGTCACTGCAGCGAGGACAGCGCCTCGCGCAGCTTCGTGTTCTGCGGCTCGAGCTCGAGCCCGCGCTGGAACATGCTCTTGGCCTTGGGGCCCTGACCGAGCTCGATGTGGATCTTGCCGAGCGCCCAGTAGACCTCGCCCTTGGTGACGCCGGCCTCGGGATCGATGTTCTGCAGCACGAGCGACTGGTAGATCTTCCGCGCCTTCTCCCAGTCGCCGCTCGCGAAGTAGAGGCGGCCGAGGCCGGTCATCGTCGCGACGTCGGTCGGGTTCACGCGCAGCGCCTCCTCGTAGGCGGCGAGCGCGCCCTTGTGATCGCCGCGCGCGACGAGGATCGCGCCCTGGCGCTGGCGGAAGCGCGCGACGTCCTTCATGCGCCGCGCGGCCTTGGCCTCGTCGGCGAGCTTGCTGTAGATCGGCGCGGCCTCGTCGAGGCGGCCCGCCGCGAAGTAGAGATCGGCGAGCGGGCCGAGCACGCGCACGTCTTGCGGCGCCTCGTTGGCGGCCTTCGCGAGCGCGGCGAGCGCGGCGTCGTTGCGGCCGGCCTTGCGCTCGAGCTCGGCAAGCTCGACGTAGATCCCGACGCGCTCCGCCCCCGATCTCACCCCCGCGACACGGCGCTGCAGCATGTCGGCGAGCAGCGGCGCGTCGCGGCGGTCGCGCGCGAGCTTCTCGAGCGCCGCGATCGCGCCGGCGTGAGCCGGATCGTGGTGGAGCACCTGCTGGAAGTGCTGGATCGCGGTGTCATCGTCGTGATCGCCGACGCGCGCGACCTCGCCGAGCCGGAAGAACAGATCGGCCGCATCGCGGCCCTTGGGCCCGAGGCGCAGCGCCTGCTCGAGCGTCTGCTTGCACTTGTCCCAGTCGCCGGAGCGCTCGTAGATCTTCGACAGCCGCGTCAGCGCGGCGACCGAGCCCGGCTCGCGCTTGAGGATCTTCTCGAGGATCTCGCCGGCGGCGTCGGGGTTGTCGAGCTTGGCCTCCCACACGTCCGCGGCACGCGCGAGCGCCTGGATCTCCGCCGCACCGTCGCCCTTCGCCGCGTGCAGCTCGGCGACCCGCTCGAGCATCTCCACGAGATCGTGCCAGCGGCCGGCGGCGCCGAGCAGCCGCTCGAGCTCGCCGTACGCCTGCAGGTTCGAGCTGTCGACGTCGAGCGCCGAGTACCACGCGGCGATCGCGTCGTCGACGGAGCCGCGGCGCGTCTCGGCGATCCGCGCCATGTCGGCGTAGATCGCGACCTTGTCCTGCGCGGTCGCTGCGCGATCGAGCCGGCGCGTCTGGATGTCGCTGACCGCGATCCAGTCGCCCGCCTTCGCGTGCGCCGCCTCGAGCGCGGCGAGCGCTCCGGCGTCGTCGGGATCGAGATCGACGACCGCCTGCCACGCGGCGACCGCGCGGGGGCCGTCGGTCTCGAGCTTGCCGATCTCGACGCGCAGCGCCTTCTCGTCGTCGGGCGTGACCGCGAGCCGTGCGGCGCGAGCCAGCACCTCGACGAGCTCGCTCCTGTCACCGCCCGCGCGATGCAGGCGCGCGAGCTGGTCGAGCGCCGGGCGGTCGGTGTCGTCGGCCTCGATCACCTCTCGCCAGGCGGCGATCGCGCCGGCGCG
>JBLMXA010000156.1:0-11176 GCA_050257515.1 Acidobacteriota bacterium
ACGCATCGGAACCCTCGCTTTCGTGTGCAGACGACATGCCCGGAAAGGCCCTTGTCGTCCGTGGAGGTTAGCGCACGTGGGGACGCCGGATCGGTCGCTTCGGGACGTCCGGGTGTACCGAACCGGACGGTGCCCCCGAGGTGAGACATGTAGCGACGCGGGCTTGCGGCTGGCATCGTCGTTGCTCGGGTTCCAGACCATGCGAATCACGAAGCTTGTCGTGGCGATCTGCCTGTGCGGAGCGCCACTGGCGATGGCAGACGACGGGACGCCCGAGACCGACAGCGGCGGCAAGCCGACCACGAACGAGCCGTCGCACGCCGACCCCGCGACCCAGACGTTGCCCGCGACCGCGTCGGCGACCGCCCAGGCCAACGCGTTCGGCCAGCAGGGCGCGCGCATGAAGGCCGCGCACGCGGCGGCCAAGGCCGCTGCGGCCGGCGAGGCGCGGCGCGCGGCGGGCCAGATGATCGCCGCGGCCCATCGCAACGCGCGCGCGACCGGTCACGCCGGCAACGCGAACGGCCACGCCGCGGCCGGCCTCGAGCATGCGGCGGCGCACGCGCATCCGCACTGATCCGACATGCGAGGTCTCGCGCCGCTGATCGTGGCGCTCGCTGCGGGCACCGCACAGGCGGATCCCGCCGCCGCACTCGAGGAAGGCACCGCGCGCTTCCAGCGCGGCGACTTCGCGGGCGCGCTCGCGCCGCTGGAGCGCGCGCACGCCGAGGCTCCGGACGACGCCGACGCGGCGCTGCTCCTCGGCATCTCGTACTATCGCGTCGGCCGCACCGGTGATGCCGAGCCCCTGCTCGCGTTCGCCGAGGCCCACGGCGACGACTCGGACAAGGCGAGCGCGCGCGTGTTCCTCGGCCTGATCGCCGACGCGCGCGGCGACACGGCGAGCGCGCGCGGCTACTACGCGCTCGTCGCGCGGTCGTCGACCGAGCTCGGCGCGAGCGGCAGGCTGCTGCTCGAGCAGAGCGGGCCGGAGCGGTGGTCGATCGTCGCGCTGGTGCTCCCCGGCTACGACTCGAACGTCGCGCTGCAGCCCGCGAGCGCGGCACCGCCGGGCCCCGGGCGCGGCGGCGGTGGCGGCACGGGCGATGCCGACGCCTCGGTGATCGCGGCGGCGACCGCGCGGCCGGTCCCCGACGTGGCACTCGTCGTCGACGAGACCCTGCTCTACCGCGCGTACGCCCAGCAGACCGCGTACGATCTGTTCGCGAACGCGGTCGGCGCGAGCTACACGCTCGCCGGCGCGTCGCAGCGCGCGTCGCTCGCGTACCACTTCGACGCGTCGACGCTCGGCGGCGCCCGCTACGACCTCGCCCACCTCGTCGACGCGAGCTACCGCCACGCCGTCGCGAGCAACTACGGCCTCGGCGTGCGCTACCAGGGCGCGCGCCACGATTACGGCCTCGCCGACTACGCCGGCTACACCGGCTTCGATCACGTCGCCGGCGCCGATCTCGCGTGGGGATCGCCGCGCGCGTCGAGCGAGGGTACCGTGGGCTACGTGTTCGAGCGCGAAGCGACCGCCGACAGCGCGCTCGCGTCGACGGGCCACGGCGGGCGCGCGCAGGTCGTCGCGCACCTCGCCGGCGGGACCGAGCTCCGCGCGTCGGCGCTCGTGATCCACCGCGGATTCGATGCTGCCTCGATGGGCCGCGTCGACACCCACGTCCGCGGCGACGTCGCGCTGTACGTCGGCGCGAGCGACGCGATCGGCTTCGTCGCCGGCGCGACGCTCGCGCGCAACGTGTCGAACGATCCGAATTACGACTACGCGAAGTGGACGGTGTTCGTCGGTCTGGTCGCGTCCGCCTCGCCGAAGTAGGCGTGTACCGTTCGGTGCGAGGCGTACCGGATCGAGCGCGCCATCGCGGACAGCATGCGAGCGAAGTGACCGTGATGATAGCGCTCCGCTCGTGGCACCGAGGTTGCTGAGCGTCTGGCCGGGACTAGCTTATGCACCTAGCTCGCTTGGGGGCGGCGCTCGGGGTTCTCGTCGCGTGCTCGCACGACGTGACGAGCCCGACTCCGGCCTTGTCTTCCGTCGCGCCCGACCTCGTCTGCAACGGTCCGGCGGTCTCGCAGCCCGACGGCATCACGCCGGTCACGCTGACGGGCAGCGACTTCACGCCGATGCCGTCGCACACGCTGACCGATCCGCGGCAGCTGATCCTGCCGCAGGTCACGCTCGGCGCGGTCGCCGCGCTGCCGGGCGGCACGATGCCGCCCGACGTCCAGCTCGCCGACGATCCGGCCGCGCCCGACGCGAGCCGCCTGTTCTGGACGAGCGAGTCGTCGATGGGCTTCTACGTCGATCCGGCCGACATGCAGCCGACCGGCGTGTTCGACGTGACCGTCACGAACCCCGACAAGCAGCGCGCGACCACGCTGTCGCAGGTGCTCGCGATCCTGCCGCCGCCGGTGGTCACCGCGGCATCGCCGATGGCGATCTGCGACGCCGAGTCGAACCAGATGGTCGAGATCACCGGCACGAGCTTCCTCGTCTACAGCGGGGCGACGCCGACCGTCACGATCGATGCGGCCGGCGGCGCGAAGACCTACCCGACGACCGTCTCGCCGAGCGACTGCATGCCGATCGCCGGCAGCTTCAGCGAGCAGGACGTCGCGCTGTGCACGAAGCTGACGTTCCAGATCCCCGCCGGCGACATCACGGTGTCGGCGACCACGATGTTCTCGCTCGTCGTGACGAACCCGGCGCCGGCGGACTGCCAGTCCTCGACCGCGTTCATGGTCTCGCTCGATGCGCCGCCGACCGTCGATAGCGTCGTGCCGTCGACGATCTGTCAGGGCGGCGCGCACCTGACGATCAACGGTTCGAACTTCCTGCCCGGCGCGACCGTCGAGCTGGTGTGCCCGAGCGCGACGATCACGAACTGCACGGCCACCGTCAACGCGGCGGGCACGCAGATCAGCGCCACCTGCGGCGGCGGCGCGCAGGCGGGCGACATGTGCGACGTCGTCGTCGCGAACCCCGACGGCTGCACCGACGTGCCGCTGCCGCACAAGACCGTGCGCGTGTCGGCCGGGCCGCTCGCGTTCCTCGTCGATCCGAACGTCGTCTACAACGGCATCAACACGGTCGTCACGATCTACGCGACGACGATCACCTGGCCGGTCACCGTCAGCATCCAGAACGGCGGCACGCCCACGGCGCTCGCGACGTTGCCCGAGGACCTCAACCACCCGAACCGCGTGCAGGCGATCGTGCCGGTCGGCCTGGCGGCGGGCACGTACGACGTGATGCTGAGCGACAGCTCCGGCTGCCCGACCGACCTCCCGGCGGGCCTGCGGGTCGTCGACGACACCGACAAGACGATCACGCTGAAGAGCGTCGTGCCGCCGTTCGGCGTCACCGGCAGCGACACCGCGGTCGAGGTGTTCCGCGACACCACCGCGGTCGCGCCGAACAACACGGCGTTCGCGGCGACGCCGCGCGTGTACCTGAACCCGACCGCCGGTACCCCCACCGACGTCGCCGTCGCGCTCGACGCCGTGACGTACCTCGACGGAGACCGCGTCACCGGCATCGTGCCCGCGGCGACGCCGGCGCACGTCTACGACGTCATCGTCGTCAACCCCGACGGCACGCTCGGCGTGCTCCCCGGCGGCTACACCGAGGAGCCCCCGGCCTCGGGGCCGCCCGAGATCGACACCGCGACGCCGTCGTCGATCATCGACGCGACGAACCAGCACGTCACGCTCGTCGGCAAGAACTTCGCGGCGGACGACGTGGTCACGATCGCGTGCGAGACCTCGGCCGGCGTCGCCGAGACGATCGCGTCGCAGCCGACCGCGACGGCGCCGACGTGCAGCGGCACGCCGCCCGACGCGCTGTGCAGCCAGGCGATCACGATCAACGGCAGCGGCCTCGCACCGGGCTCGGCGTGCGTGCTGACGCTGACGAACCCGACGGACGGCACGTACGGCGTGTACTCGGCGATCGGCGTCACCAACAACTCGCTGAACCTCAGCAACGGGGCACCGGGGCTCGACATGAACGTCGGCCGCCGCGCGCTCGTCGGAGCCGCCGGCAACGCGACCGCGATCAACCGCTTCGTCTACGCGCTCGGCGGCGACGACGGCACGCCGGCGGGCGCGATGAGCTCGATCGAGCTGGTGCCGATCGACCTGTTCGGCCACGAGAGCGCCGCGAGCCCGTGGCGGATCCAGCCGCCGGCGCTGCGCGCGAACACGACGCTCGCCGGCGCGGTCACGGTCGGCCGCTACATCTACGTCGTCGGCGGCAACGATGGCACCGGCGCGGTGCAGACCGCGGAGCGCGGCCTGATCCTGTCGCCGACCGAATCGCCCGAGATCACCGACGTCGACTTCCAGCTCACGAGCACGGGCCTCGATCCGGGCACGTACCACTATCGCGTCGCCGCGGTGTTCGACGCGAGCGATCCCGACAATCCCGGCGGCGAGTCGCTCGCCAGCGACGAGCTGTCGGTGACGATCCCCGACTTCTCCAGCATCCACAAGAAGGTGCAGCTGACGCTGGTGTTCCGCGCACCCGTCGACTCGCTCGGCGCTCCGCTGCCGAACGTCGTCGGCTACAGGATCTACCGGACCGCGAAGAACGGCGGGTCGTTCACCGAGCTGTTGCTCGGGACGAGCCCGGCGACGCCGCTCACGTTTCTGGACGACGGCAGCGCGACGCCCGCGGGCGCCTCGCCGCTACCGCTCGGCACCACGGGCAACTGGGCCGCGCTGCCGAACCTGTCGGTCGCGCGCGAGGGCCCCGGCGTCGCGTTCGGCCGCGATCCGGGGACCGCGGGACGGTTCTACGTGTACGCGCTGCTCGGTCGCGACGCCTCGATGACCGCGCTCGCCAGCTACGAGTACCTGCGCGTCGACACCGCGGCGAACGGCCACCAGACCACGGCGGCGGGGTGGACCTCGGGCACGCTCGCGTCGACCAAGGCGCGCTGGCAGCTGTCGGCATGGACCGTCGACGCGTCGGTGTCGCCGCTCGCGGCGTACGCGTCGCCGACGACGTTCGTGTTCCTCGGCGGCGGCATGACCGGCGCCGGCGCGATGGCGAACACCGTCGAGGCCGGCGAGGTCAGCGCGGGCGGCGAGCTCGTCAACGTGACGAACGCGGCGGCGACGACGCTCGACACGACGCCGACGGGGTTCCCGCAGCTCGACGCCGGCTATGGCGTGTGCGCCGCGAACAACCAGCTGTACGCGTTCGGCGGCCTGCAGGCCGCGCCGACCGGTGGCGCGCAGTCGGCGACGCTCGCGAGCTCGGCCCCGGCGCTGGCCGCCGGCGCGTGGAACAACGAGGGCATCCAGCTCGCGAACAAGCGCTACCTGATGGGCAGCGCGGTGCAGAGCGCGCTCATCTTCCTGCTGGGAGGTGACGCGATCGACGCGCTCAACGTCGAGACCAAGGCCAGCAAGTCCACCGAGCAGGTGATCTGGTGAGCGCCATGACCAGGACGCGCCTCGCGATCGGCACCCTGCTCGTGTCCGCAACCGCGCACGCGCAACAACCGCCGGAGCCCACTCCGGCTCCTGCTCCGGCTCCAGCTCCAGCTCCAGCTCCGGCTCCGGCTCCGGCTCCGGCTCCGGCTCCGGCTGCCGTTCCTGCTCCCGCCGCCGCGCTCGAGCCGCTCGAGACCACCGCGACCACGGAGCCCGCCCCGACGAACACCGGCGTGCTGCTCGGTGCCCGCCTCGGCGGCATCCTCCCGTTCGACGGGCTATCGCCGTTCGTCACGTTCGGGATCGAGATCGGCTACGCGCTGCCCGCGCTCGATCACCGGCTCGCGATCGTGCTCGCGGTCGACTACACGCAGCCCACCGCGACCGGCGCCGAGTCGGACCCGCGCGTCACCGGCGGCATGTACACGTGGCAGCTGACCGAGCAGGAGCTCGGCATCATGCCGGTGATCGAGTACCGGTTCCTCGGCGTGACGCCGATCGTGCCGTACGTCGGCATCGGCCCGCGCATGCTGCTCGCGCGCTCGACCGTGCGCGACCACGGCGCGCCGGCGATCATGGAGACACAGGAGCAATCGACGCGGATCGGCGTCGGCGTGCCGATCGGCGCCGAGCTGCCGGTGGGGCCCGGCGCGGCGACGGGCGAGCTGCTGCTGCAGTACGGCACCTTGAATCACCTCGCGACGGGCGATGCCAACACCGGTGCCGCGAGCGTCGCGATCGGCTACCGGTTCACGTTCTAGTGGAGGGCTTCATGCGTAGACTCGTCTTGTTCCTCGTCATCGCGTGTGGGTGCGCGTCGAAGTCCGACGGCCCCACGCCGACGCTGCTCGGCATCCAGCCCGATCCGATCTGCGACGCGCAGAAGATGATCACGCTGACGATCACCGGCAGCGGGTTCTCGCCGGCCGTCGACAACGGCCTGACCTCGAGCCCGACGGTCGTGATGCCGCGCGTGGTCCTCACCGACACGAGCGGGCAGACGATCGACATCCCGCCCGAGGACGTGTCGCTGCCCGACACGACCGGCACGGCGCTCACGCTCGCGGTACCGCAGTCGCTCGTGCCGCCGGGCACGTACGACGTCACCGTGATCAACCCGGACGGCAACCAGGCGACCACGACCGGCGGGCTCACCGTCGACCCGCCACCGGCTCTGATCTCGGTGTCGCCGACCGTCGGCAACACCGGCCAGACCGTGACCGTCACGCTCACGGGCACCGGCTTCCGCCAGACGATGACGGTGACGCTCGACGCGATGCCGCCGGTGACGGGCACGGTCGTCAGCGTGTCGGCCGACGGCACGATGGCGACGGTGACGTTCGATCTCACCGGCGTCGCCGCGGGCATCTACCCGATCACCGTCGACAACCAGGACGGCTGCACGTCGACGCTCGCGAACGCATTCACCGTGCGCTCGCTCGAGTTCACGATCATGGGCGTCGATCCGCCGTTCGGCTGCATGTGCGACACCACGACGAACGTCACGATCACGTCGGCCGCAAGCTTCGTGTCGACGCCGACGGCGTACATGACCCTGCAGGGCGTCGGCACGCGGTTCGATCTCAAGCGCGTCGCGTTCGTCGACGCGAACACGATCACCGCCGCGGTGCCGACCGGCACGATGCCGCTCGGCACGTACGACCTCACCGTCGTCAACCCGCCGACCGATGGCCGCACCGGCACGCTCGTCGGCGCGTTCCGCGTCGTCCCCGACCCGATCCCGGTGATCGACGACGTCGTCCCCGACCGCGGTCCGCCGAACACCAGCGTGAACCTGACGATCTACGGCAAGAACTTCCGGTCGACCGTGACCGTGCAGCTGCTCGACCGCAACGGCATGGTCGTGAAGACCGCGACGGGCGGCACGGTCAGCGGCGGCGGCACCCAGATCGCGGTGGCGATCACGACGCCGACGACCGAGGACGCCTACCTCGTGCGCGTGATCGACGACGACGAGATGACCTACTCGACGTGGTCGGCGTTCATCGTCGGCGCGGAGGGCGCGTCGGGCAACCTCCACACGTTCGCGCCGCTGTCGATGCTGAACACCGGCCGCCGCATGCTCGCCGGCGCCAGCGCGCGCGACGATCTCGGTAACACGTTCGTCTACGCGATCGCCGGCGACACCGGCGGCGCCACGCCGAGCGTACTCGGCAGCATCGAGGTCGCACAGCTGTCGAAGTTCGGCGCGCTCGGCGCGTGGCACCAGGAGAAGACCTCGAACGAGCTGATCGTCAAGCGCGACGCGCCGGCGGCAGCGACCGTCGAGCTGCCGGATCCGGCCGATCCGTGCACCGGCTTCGGCATCCTGTGCCTGCCGCCGCTCAAGACCTACGTCTACGTCGTCGGCGGCCGCTCGGATGCCGGCACCGTGCTCGGCAGCGTCGAGCGCGCGATGGTGCTGCGCAACGCCGATGCACCGGTGGTCGCCGATCCGACGCCGGCGACCGGCGGCACGCTCGCCGCGGGCACCTGGTACTACAAGGTCTCGGCGATCTGCTCGGCGACCGATCTCGACAACAAGAGCGGCGAGACGCTGCCCTCGGACGAGGCGATCGCGGTGCTCGACTCGACGCACAGCGCGGTCACGCTCGCATGGAGCGCGGTCGCGACGACCGAGTGCACCGCGGTCGGCTACAAGATCTACCGCACGAAGGCGGCCGACGGCACGTCGCAGACGGAGGTGCTGACGAAGGTGCTCGGCAACGTGCTGACCTACACCGATCTCGGCGACATGCCCGGCACCGAGGTGCCGCTGCCGCCGGGCGCGCTCGGGGTGTGGAGCACCGAGGCGATCACGCTCAGCACCGGGCGCTGGGGCCACCAGGGCGCGACGATCGCCGATGCCAACAACTCCGGCGGCGGCAGCGGCCGCTCGCTGTACGTGCTCGGCGGCAAGAGCGACGCGACCACGGGCTACCTCGCGAGCGTCGAGTACGCCGGCATCGACACGAACGGCCACCTGATCGGCACCACGTTCACGACCGGCGCGACGACGACCAACATGACGAACCCGCTGGCGTTCTTCTCGCTCGTCGTCGAGACGCCGCAGAACGTGTCGGGCTACACGGGCCTGCCCCGCCTGCTCACGCTCGGCGGCGTCGGCGCAGGGATGGCGAACGCGACGTCGAACGAGATCCTCGAGTCGACGATCGCGTCGGGCGGCGGCAACGGAGCGTGGGCACCGGGCTTCACCAACATGGCAACCCCGGGGACGCTGCTCAACGGCGTCGGCGGCAACATGGCGGTGATCGCGAGCAACAAGCTGTGGTCGGTCGGCGGCGCGAGGATGTTCAGCAACACCACGCAGGCGTTCTCGAACGTGACGAGCGGCGGCGATGACGTCGCGTTCGACGCCTCGGGCGACCTCGTGTCCCCGACGCAGTCGGCCGCGAGCGTGCTGACGTCGCCGCGCACGCTCGGCGCGGTGATCACCGGCTCGGGCTTCATCTACTTCGTCGGCGGCAGCTCCGACGGCACCGACGCGACCACCACCACGTACCAGACGTTCTAGGAGGCCACGATGCGCACGATCTGCTCGCTCTTGCTCGTCGCCGCATCGGCCGGCACCGCGGCGGCGCAGCCTGCCCCCGAGGGCGCCACCGCCACGTCGTCGCAGCCCGCGACCCAGTGGACCGCCGGCGTCGAGCCGCGCTTCGGCGTGATGCTGCCGACCTCCAAGCTGCGCGCGATGGTGGTCGGCGGGCTCGAGGTCGACGTCGCGTTGCCGCCGGCGAACCACCAGCTCGTGCTCGGCATCGATCTCGCGCTGACCCGGCCGAGCTACGACGCGACCGCGATGGATCCGCGACTGCCCGGCGGCTCGACGAGCTACACGATCCACCAGACGGAGGTCGTCGCCGGGCTCACGGCGCAGTACCGGTTCACGCCGGCGGGCAGCCCGCTGGTGCCGTTCGTCGGAGCCGGGCCGATCCTGCACATGCTGAAGACGAACGAGACCGACATAGCGGCGCCCGGCGAGAACACGGCGACGCAGACCAAGCTCGGCCTCGAGCTCGTCGGCGGGCTCGACATCCAGGCCGGCCCCGGCCTGGTCTGCGGCGAGCTGCGCTTCCTGTACTCCGGGCTCGACACGCCGCTCGCCGGCGCCACGAACGCTGGCTACATCGCGCTCGCGGCGGGCTACCGCCTCGTCTTCTAGCGCCGCTCGGCCTCGAGCTCGCGCAGCAGCACCTGCTGCAGCTCCTCGGGCAGGTTGTCCGCGCGCACCTGCTCGATCGCGCGCTCGACGTGGCGCGCCTTGTCGGCGCCGCGGCTGTCGACCGGCGCGAGCAGCGAGGCGAGCTCGATCGCGGCGACCGCGCGGATCACCTGCTCGCGCTCGCGCGGCTCGTGCAGCACCTCGAGCGCGCGGACGAGCGCGCTGCGCCGCGCCACGCGGCCCGGCGTGCTCGCGAGCCGCGTCACCCACTCGCCGGCGTCGAGCGGCGGCGGGATCGCGGCGACCGCGGCGGCCGGCGTCGGCACGGCGATGCGCGCGAGCTTGTAGCGCTCGAGCAGCTTGCGGATCCGCGGATCCTGGACGAGGACCTTCGCGTTCTGCTCCGCGAACTTCGCCGCGTACGCGATCGACGCGAACGCGAAGCCGCTCGCGGTGCCCGACCAGCCGAGGTAGCTGACCGCGCGGCCGGGCGCGCTGCACGCCTCGCGCATCGCACGCCGCGCCTTGCCGCGCCGCGCGCTCGCGAGCGCGATCGCGGCCACCACACCGGCGCCGAGCACGACGAGCCCCGCCGCCGGGCCGGCGGCGACGGTCGCGACGATCGCGAGCACGATCGCGGCGACGATCACGCCCGCCGAGACGACGCCCGCGCTGTCCCAGATCGTGACATGGGCGACGCACGCGCGGCAGTACGGGAAGTCGAGCGAGCGTGCCGTGTCGGCCGCGGCGTGACCGCGAGCGTCGCGCGCGAGCGGCACGGGGACCTCGGTGTCGGAGCCGGTGCCGCAGCACGGGCAGTCCATCGGCACCGAGAACCGGCGCGAGGACAGCTCGACGTGGGTGGCGGTGGCGGCGGACATGCGGCAGCCCTCAGGATAATCGAATCACAGCTCGACGGTCCGTGCCTCGCCCGTGCCGGCCCAGCACGCGACCGCGCGCTCGCCGACGATCGCGCACGCGCGCCCACCTCCGGCCGCGAGCGCGCTCGCCTTCGCGACGCCCTTGATCGCGACCGGCGCGTGCTTGCCGTCGAGGCTCCAGCACTGCACGCCGCCGCCGGCGACGCGCGCGCAGGTGCCCGCGAGCTGCTCGATCTTCGAGATGCCGCCGGACGTCTCGACGGTGCACTTGTCGCCCGGCGTCACGCACGCGAGGTGCCCGGCGGTCGTGACCGCGCACACGCCGGGATCCGCGGCGAACCCGCGCGCCGGCGACAGCTGCGCGAGCTTCTCGATCCGCGGCCCGGCGGGCTTCGGCGGCGCGGCCGGCGGCTTCGGCGCGGTCTTCGCGGTCGCCTTCGCGCGCTTCTTCGACCTGCCCTTCGCGGCCGGCTTCGCCGCGGGCGCGGGCTTCGCCGCCGGCGGGGGTGCGGCGCACGGCTGCGCGGCGCCGTAGCACTCGACGCTGCCGTCGCCGTGGCGGCCGCACGCGAACACGCCGAGCGTCGCGACCTCGACGATGCCGGTCGTCCCCGCGCGGACCGGCGCGCCGCCGGCCTGGCGGAAC
>JBLMXA010000157.1:0-8659 GCA_050257515.1 Acidobacteriota bacterium
ATCGTCGCGCGCTGCCTCGCGAAGACCAAGCACGATCGCCACGCGACCGCGGCCGAGCTGCTCGCCGAGCTCGAGCCGCTGCTGCCGAGCCGCGCCGGCCGGAACCTCGCCGCCGACGAGAGCCCGTATCCCGGGCTCAACGCGTTCCAGGAGTCGGACGCCAACCGCTTCTTCGGCCGCTCGCAGGACATCGCCGCGATGGTGACGCGGCTGCGCGACCATCCGCTGGTCGGCGTCGTCGGGCCGTCGGGCGTCGGCAAGTCGTCGTTCGTGCGCGCCGGCGTCGCGCCCGCGCTCAAGGCGAGCGGCGAGCGCTGGGAGGTGCTGACGCTGCGCCCGGGCCGCCATCCGCTCGCCGCGCTCGCGCGGATGGTCGAGCGGCTCGGCGGCACGTCGCAGATCGATCCGTCCGCGTCGCACGAGGCGCTGATCGCGCGGCTGCGCGCGGAGCCCGGCTACGTGGGTGTGCGGCTGCGCGAGCGCGCCGAGGCGCTCGGCGGCCAGCTGATGATGTTCGTCGATCAGCTCGAGGAGCTCTACACGCTCGTGCACGACGCGGGCGAGCGCCGCGCGTTCACCGCCGCGCTCGCCGCGATCGCCGACGATCCGGCCGCGCCGCTGCGCGTCGTGGTGTCGATGCGGTCGGACTTCGTCGATCGCATCGCCGAGGACCCGCGGTTCACCGAGGAGCTGTCGCGCGGGCTCGTGCTGCTCGCGCCGCCCGATCGCGCCGGCCTGCGCGAGGCGCTCGTCCAGCCGATCGAGCTCGTCGGCTATCGCTTCGAGTCGGAGGCGATGGTCGGCGAGATCCTCGACGTGCTCGGCAGCACGGCCGGCGCGCTGCCGCTGCTCCAGTTCGCCGCCGCGAAGCTGTGGGACGCG
Organism: Acidobacteriota bacterium; assembly: GCA_050257515.1. Classification (GTDB taxonomy): domain Bacteria; phylum Myxococcota_A; class Polyangia; order Haliangiales; family Haliangiaceae; genus JABFXX01. Next base: position 883 of record JBLMXA010000157.1, read on the forward strand.
CGCGATGCCGAGCGCAAGCTGCTCACCGTCGCGAGCTACCAGCAGATCGGCGGCATCAGCGGCGCGCTCGCGATGCATGCCGACAGCGTGATCGGCCGGCTCGACACGCGCGCTCAGGGCCTCGCGCGGCGCGTGTTCCGCATGCTGGTGACGCCGGAGCGCACGCGCGCGATCGTCGAGCTCGCCGATCTGCAGCAGCTGTCGGCCGATCGCGGCGAGCTCGATCGGCTGCTCGACCAGCTCGTCGCCGAGCGCCTGCTCGTCGTCCAGCAGCGCGGCGCGGCCGCCGGCTCGGTCGAGATCGTGCACGAATCGTTGATCGAGCGCTGGCCGACGCTGCAGCGCTGGCTCGACGACGACGCCGACGACGCGCAGGTGCTCGCGCAGCTCGCGGCAGCCGCCAAGCAGTGGGACGCGAAGGGCCGACCGAACGGCATGCTGTGGCGAGGCGACGCGCTCGACGACGCGCAGCGCTGGTACCGCCAGCGCCCGCGCGAGCTCGCGGTGCGCGATCGCGCGTTCCTCGACTCCGCGATCGCGCTCGCGCGACGTGGCCGCACGATCCGGCGCGCCGCGCTGATCGGCACGTTCGTGGTGCTCGCGGCCGGCGCGGCCGGCGCGACCGCGGCCTACATCAAGGTGCACGCGGCCGAGCAGGAAGCGACCGCCGCGCGCGAGCGCGCCGAGGCCGAGGCGACGAAGGCGACGCGCGCGCTCGCGGAGAGCCAGCAGAAGGAGGCCGAGCGGCGCGCCGAGGAGACGAAGCGCGTCGCCGCCGAGACCGACGCGGCGCACGCCCAGCGCGAGGTCAAGGCGCAGGCCGCGCAGGTGGCGCAAAGCCGCGAGCAGCTCGAGGCGACGAACGCCGAGCTCGAGGCCGCGCTGCGCGAGGCGAAGCACGCGCGCGAGCAGGCCGAGGCGGCATCGGCCGCGGCGAAGAAGTCCGAGGCGCAGGCGAAGGCGGCGAGCGCCGAGCTCGCGACCAAGCTCGAGGCCGAGCGCGCGCACGTCAAGAAGCTCGAGGAAGCGAAGAAGCAGCTGTCGACGCAGCTCAAGGACTGACGGTGAACACGGCGCTCGACGCCGTGCCGACCGAGGCCGGCAGCGAGAACGTCTGCACGTCTCCGCTGGCGGCGTTCGGATAGCCGCCCGCCACGCAGCTCGCGATCAGCGTGTACGTGTGGCCCGGCTGCAGCACGTTCGGCGGCAGCACGAGATGCGAGCCCGTCGCGGCGACGTCGACCACCGGCGTGCGCATCAGCGTGCCGCCGACGAGCGCGATCTCCTCGAGCGTCACCGCATACACCGAGCTCGCCGACGCGTTGTCGATCGTGACCTCGACGTCGGCCGGCTGCGTCGGATCGAGCGTGACGGTCATGCCGTCCATCGCGAGCGGCTGACCGGCGAGCGCGATCGCCTTCGGCAGCGCAGCCGGAAGATCGAGCACGAGCCCCGGCTGCGGATCGGCGACGTACATCGCCAGCGAGGCCGCCAGCGCCACGGGCGTGGTGCCGATCATGTACGTGCGGCTCGCCGACGCCTCGTACGTCAGCACCGCCCCCCAGCCCTGCGCGAGGAACGGGTTCGCGTAGGTCTTCGCGATCGACGTGTCGGTCATGGCGAGGCTCGCACCGTCGAGGCGCACGCCGAGCAGCGCGCCGGCGGAGTAGCCGGGCATCGCGTCGAGCTCCCAGCGGAACGCCGGCGTCGTGCTCGCGGGCATCGTCGCGGCGAGCCGCGTCGCGGCGGTCGCCGGATCGATCATCGCGTCGAACGGCGCGGCCGGCGTGACCGCGGCCATCGTCCCCATGATCGTGTCGCTGGTCGTCGACTGATCGAACGCGGGCACGATCAGCTGGCCGGTCAGCGTCGGGCCGGTGTAGCGCAGCACGACGACCACGTCCTGCGCGGTGATCCGCGCCGCCGGGCTCGCGGTCACCGGCTGGAAGCTCGCGTACGGGATCGTCGTCGCGATCGCGGCGGTGCCCACCGCCGGCAGCTCGGCGCCCGCGAGCAGGTGGCTCGTCCACGCACCGACCGCGAGCACCTGGAGCGTCTGCTCCGACGCGTACGCGCCGGGCAGCGTCACGTTCACCATCACGGTCGACGCCGGCGCCGGCTGCGGCGACGGGTGCTCGAACGCGACGAAGCTCGCGCGCTGGGTCGCGACCCCGAGCTCGAGCGCGTGCTGGAACGGCATCGGCAGGTCGGGCGCGGTGTAGACGGCGGCGAGCGGCATCGCGACCGGCGCCGACCACTGGCCCGCGGCCGTCGACGTCGCGGTGACGGCGGTCGTGCCGGTCGCGTCGAGGAACGACGGCGCGGCGGCGAGGTCGAGCGGCGCGGTGGCGACCATCGCGCCGACCGACACGCGCTGCAGCTCGAGCGTCGAGCTCGCCCCCGAGCTCGTCTCCTCGATCCCGAACAGCTGCGCGCACCCGGCCGAGCAGGCGAGCGCGACCGCGATCCACCTCATGCCGCCCATGCTAGCACTCAGTCGAACGCGGCATTCCAGGCGAGCGGCAGCCACCCCGGGCTCTTCGCCGCGAAGCGCGTGACCACCCCGAGCGGTGCGCCGTTGCCACCTGGGGTCATGTAGATGTACGTGCCGTCGAAGCCGATGCCGTGATAGCCGATCGCGTTCGCGTTGAGCGTCGCGGTGTCGAACGTCGACCACGACGAGGCCGTCGCGAAGCCGGCGCCCTGCGTGTCGTAGCGCACGGACACGCCCGTGTACGCGGCGCCGTTGTAGTGCGAGGCGAAGTAGATGAAGCGGCCGTCGAACGCCGCGCCGACGAAGCCCTTCGCGTTGCCGTTGATCGTGGCGGGATTGAACGTCGACCACGACCCGGCGGTCGTGAAGCTCGCGGTCGTGTCGTAGCGCACGACGTAGCCGTCGTAGGCCGGCGTCGCGGCGGCGCCGTCGTAGTACTGGCCGAGGTAGAGGTACTTGCCGTCGAACGCGATCGAGTAGAAGCCGACGTCGTTGCCGTTGACCGTCTGCGTGTTGAACACCGTCCACGACGCCTTGTCGGCGAACCCGCCGGACGCCTGGGTGTCGAAGCGCGGCACGAGCCCGTGGTACGCGGTGCCGTTGTTGTACGGCGCGTAGTAGACGTAGCGGCCGTCGAACGCGGCGCCGAGGAAGCCCTTCGCGCCGGCGTTGACCGTCGAGATGTCGAACACCGTCCACGCCGCCGCGGTCGTGAAGTCCGCCTGCGTGTCGTAGCGCGCGGTGAACCCGTCGTAGGCGCCGTTGTAGTGCGGCGCGAGGTAGAGGTAGCGGCCGTCGAACGTGGCGGTGACGAAGCCCCTCGCGTTCGCGTCGACCGTCGCGATGTCGAACGTCTGCCACGAGGCCGGCGTGCCGAACGCGCCCCGCGTGTCGTAGCGCGCGATCACGCCGTCGTAGGTGCCGTTGTTGTACGGCACGAAGTAGACGTAGCGGCCGTCGAACGCACCGCCGATGAAGCCCTTCGCCGTCGCGGTGACGGTCGCGACGTCGAACGTCTCCCACGATCCCGACGAGCCGAAGCCACCCTGCGTGTCGTAGCGGGTGACGACGCCGTCGGCGGCGCCGTTGTTGTTCGGTACGAAGTAGAGGTAGCGGCCGTCGAACACCTGCGAAGCGAAGCCCTTCGCGCCCGGGTACAGACCGGCGACGTCGAACTGCGACCAGTTGGCCTTGTCGGTGATCGGGTTCCAGGTCGTCGTCGGCGGGTTGCAGCCGGCGACGTTGAGCTGGCAGCTCGCGGTGCACGACAGCACGCCGACCCAGCCCGGCGCGGTCGCCGACGAGCACGTCGCGCCGCCGAGATCCATCGTGTCGCACTGCTCGCTGGCGCTCTTCACGCCATCGCCGCAACCCGGCGGCGCGTCGGCGCCGGCGTCGCTCCCGTGCGTCGGGTTGCTGCCCGAGCACGCGGCGATCGCGAGCAATGTCACGGCGCAACGCATCAGCACGATCCGGTTCGATCTTACACCCGGGAACCGTTCCAGGGCGGAGTTGTCTGACGCGACGAGGAGCACATGAAGGCACCTTGCTGGCTACTCGTCTGCGCGCTGTCCGCACATGTCGCTATCGCCTCGGCGGCCACCACCGAGGGCAGGCTCGTCGCCAAGCACGACGGCAAGCCGATCGACATCCCGCTCGAGCACACCGACGTGCACCTGCGCGTCGACGCGTTCCTCGTCGACGCGACCGTCACGCAGCGGTTCGCGAACCCCTACGCCGACAAGATCGAGGCGGTCTACCTGTTCCCGCTGCCGACGGGCGCCGCGGTGACCGAGCTCACGATCAGGTCCGGAGGCCGGACGATCCGCGGCACGATCCAGGAGCGCCAGAAGGCGCAGCGGATCTACGCCGAGGCCAGGGCCAAGGGCTTCGTCGCGGCGCTGCTCACCGAGGAGCGGCCGAATCTGTTCACGCAGTCGATCGCGAACCTCGAGCCCGGCGCGACCGTCGAGGTCACGCTGCGTTACGTCGAGCGGCTCGCCTACGACGACGGCGGCTACGAGGTCGTGTTCCCGATGGTCGCCGGGCCGCGCTACGCCGCCGGCTCGAACCTCGTGCAGGCGCCGGCGCTGCCCGCCGGCACGCGCAGCGCGCACGACATCGCGCTCGCGGTCGACCTCGACGCCGGCGTGCCGGTCGAGGAGCTGACCTCGCCGTCGCACCAGCTCGTGATCGAGCGGCCGGCGCCGGCGCGCGCGCGCGTCCACCTCGCGCCGGGCGACACGATCCCGAACAAGGACTTCGTGCTGCGCTACAAGGTCGCCGGCCGCGCGCCGCAGCTGGGCGTGCTCGCGTACAAGGATGGCGGCGAGGGCAGCTTCCTGCTGGTCGCGCAGCCGCCGGCATCGGCGCCCGACGTCGCGATCGCGCCGCGCGAGATCGTGTTCGTGCTCGACACGTCGTCGTCGATGCGGGGCGCGCCGCTCGCGAAGGCCAGGGACGTGATCCGCGGCGTGCTCGGCAGGCTGCGCCCCGACGACACGTTCCAGATCGTGCGGTTCGACGACCAGGCGAGCGCGCTCGGCCCGCGGCCGATCGCGAACAAGCCGCGCAACGTGCAGCTGACGCTCGACTGGCTCGCCAAGCTCGAGGCCGGCGGCGGCACCGAGCTCGCCACCGGCCTCGCCGCGGCGCTCGCGGTGCCGCACGATCCGGCGCGTCTGCGGATCGTCGCGTTCCTCACCGACGGTTACATCGGCAACGAGGACGAGATCCTCGCGTCGGTCGGCGCGCACCTCGGCGACTCGCGCGTGTTCTGCTTCGGCGTCGGCTCGGCGGTCAACCGCTACCTGCTCGAGGAGATGGCCGGCATCGGCCGCGGCACCGCACAGTTCGTGCGACCCGACGAAGACACCGCGGCGGCGGTCGGCGCGTTCGAGCGCCGCATCGACGCGCCGGTGCTCACCGATCTCGCGATCGACTGGCACGGCCTGGCGGTCACCGACGTCGTGCCGCACGCGCTGCCCGATCTGTTCCTCGGCCAGCCGCTCGCGATCACGGGCCACTACGCGCACGCCGGCGCCGCCACGATCACGGTGCGCGGCAAGCAGGGCGGGCGCGACGTCGCGTTCGACGTCGGCGTCGAGCTGCCCGAGCGCGACGCGGCGCGCCCCGCGATCGCGACGGTGTGGGCGCGCCAGCGGATCGCCGAGCTCGAGCGGCGGCTCGAGCGCAAGGCGGATCCCGCGCTCGAGCACGAGATCCTGGCGCTCGCGCTCGAGCATCACCTGCTGACGAGGTACACCGCGTTCGTCGCGGTCGACGACTCGCGCACGACCGCGCCCGGTGACGCGCGCCGCGTCGTCGTGCCGGTCGACGTGCCCGATGCCGTGCGCGGGATCTCGGCGGCGGTGCAGGGCGGGTCGTACGGCTACGGCGCCGTCGGCTACGGCGTCGGCGGCGGTGGCAGCGGGTGGGGCACGATCGGCTACGGCAGCTACGGCACGATCGGTCACGGCTCCGGTGCCGGCGTCGGCTACGCGGTCACGAGCCACGTCGCCGCGGTGCCGGTCGTCGTCATCGCTCAGCCGATGGTCGTCGGCGATCTCGACAAGTCGATCATCCGCCGCTACGTCAAGCGCCGCATCGAGAAGATTCGCTACTGCTACGAGAAGCGGCTCGGCGCGAAGCCGACGCTCGCCGGAACCGTGACCGCGCACTTCACGGTGTCGGACGCCGGCAAGGTCGTCGCCAGCTTCGCCGACGGGCTCGACGCCGAGGTCGCGAGCTGCGTCGCGGACGTGATCCGCGACATCGAGTTCCCGTCGACGAACGGCGGCGGCGCCGCGCAGATCAACTACCCGTTCACGTTCCACCCGAACGTCGTCACCGAGGAGAACAGACCATGAGACGTCTCGTGCTCGTGCTCGCCGCGTGCGGCTCGCGATCCGCACCCACGCCGCCGCCGCCACCGGTGGCCGCCGAGCCGCCCGTGCTGCGCCCGCAGCCGGGCGCCGATCTCGAGGGACCGATCGCGGTGCCGGCGAAGACCGGCCCGGTCGCGCCGCGCACGCCGGCGCCGATGATCGATCTCGCGAGCGATCGCGTCGTCGTTCCGGTCGACGTGCCGGCGCCGCCGCGTGGTGCGGCGGTGACGTTCGCGTTCGGCGACGATCGCACCGGCTGGGTGACCCACATCCCGGACAGCGTGCAGATGCCCGCGCTCGCGTACGGCGAGGGCCGCGTGTACGTGTCGGGCGGTTTCGAGTCGCGCACGTTCTACGCGCTCGACGCGGGCACCGGCCACGTCGAGTGGGCGACGCAGAACCTCGAGGACGATGGCCCGACCGCGCCGGTGTTCGACGACGGCCGCGTGATCTTCAACACCGAGAGCTGCACGCTGTTCGCGCTCGATGGCAAGACCGGCAGGCGGCTGTGGTTCCGGAAGATCGGCGATCCGACGCTCGCGCAGACCGCGGTCGCCGACGGCCTGGTCTACGCGTCGCACCCGGCGCCCGACGGCCAGCAGCTGTCGGCGTACCGCGTGAAGGACGGTGGCGAGGTGTGGAGCGCGTGGATCGGCAGCGAGCTGCTCGCCGCGCCGGTGATCGCGGGCGACGCGGTGTACGCCGCGACCACGGCGGGCGCGACGTTCCGCTTCGCGCGCAAGACCGGCAAGCGCGCGTGGGCCGCGCCGCTCGGCGCGACGACCGCGCCGTGGGTCGATGGCGACGAGCTGTTCGTCACGCGCCGTCAGGCCGGCAAGGAGCAGCAGGTCGTCGTCGACGCGACGACCGGCAAGGTCGTCCGCGAGCACGGCAAGGGCAGCGCGCCGTCGCGGGACGTGCCGCACGACATCGGCAACTGGAAGGAGGTGTGGGCGTTCGAGGGCAGCCGGCCGGTCGTCGATCGCGGCGTCCGCTACGTCGCGCTCGGCGGCGAGATCCAGGCGAGCGACGCGAAGTCCGGCGAGCCGCTGTGGCGCCGCCGCTACGCCGCGAAGCCCGACGCGCGCTCGATCGGCACCGTCGCGTTCGCGGGCTCGGCGATCGTCGTGTCGACGCGCGACGGCCAGGTGTTCGCGCTCGACGTCGACACCGGCTACACGCTGTGGTCGTACGCGCTCGGTCACGAGGTCGTCGCCGAGCCGGTGATCGCGAAGGGCTGGGTGTACGTGACGACGCGCGACGGCTACGTGATCGCGCTCGACGTCGCCGACCCGACGCTCGACGGCTGGCACATGTTCGGCGGCAACCCCGAGCACGGCGGCCCGGTCGTTCCCGAGCGCGGCCTCCTGTGAATCACGGGCGCGGCGCCGGCCAC
>JBLMXA010000158.1:0-6550 GCA_050257515.1 Acidobacteriota bacterium
CGCCGCCGACGCCGCCTGGCAGGCGCAGATCGCGCCCGTGTTCCAGCGCGTGTGCGCGCACTGCCACCTGCCCGGCGGCGAGGCGGGCATCGATCTGTCCACCGCCGCCGCGTGGGCGAGCGAGCGCGCCGAGATCGTCCGGCGCGTGCTCGAGACCCGCACGATGCCGCCCGCCGGCACCGAGCTCACCGACGCCGACCGCGCGGCGCTCGAGCACTGGGCGAGCTCGGGGACGCGGTGAGCACCAGCTCGCGCCGCGCCCGAGCGAGGTCGCGTCGCGTCAGTTGGCGACGAGCAGGAGGTTATCGAACGCCGCCGCGACCGGGCTCGTCGTCGGGCCCTTGATCACGCCGACCATGAGCTGGATCGCGCGTCCCGACGGCGTGAACGTGCGCTGGTAGACGTCCCACGCGTCCTTCGTGGCGCCGAGCGTGCCGCCGGAGATCGTGGCGCCTGGCATCGTGCACGCGGTGTCGCCCCAGACCTGGATCGGGATCCAGGCCGCGTTCGACGCGTCGCCGCCCGGCTGCCCCGACGCCATGAAGTACTGCGCGTAGACCGTATACGTCATGTTCGGCTGGACCGCGATGCAGTCCGAGAGCACGTCGCCGCCGTTCGCGGTGGTCGTCTGCACGGTGTCGGTGAGGAGCGCCGAGCCCGACGTCGCCGAGCCCATCGCGTCGGTCGCCGACCAGGCGATCGTCGCGGACGTGCTGTCCGCGAACGGCGCCACGCCCGTCGTGAACTGGCCGTACGCGATCATGTTCTCGAGACAGTCCGCGACCCCGTTCATGTTCAGGTCCGGTCGCGCGTCGAAGCCCGGACAGACGTTCTGCACGTCCGCCGGCCGGCCGTCGCCCGCGCCGCCATCGGCCGTCCCGCGGGCCGTGCTGAAGTCGATACGGCCGCACGCGGATGCAGCAAGCCAGAGCGCCAGTACAGCACGCGTCGCCATGCCCCAACCGGAAGTATACGAATGCTGTATGTTCCGCGCATGATGAATCGCACGTTGGCCATGTTTCTGGTTCTCGCCGCATGTGGCGGCGGGAAGAAATCGAACACCACGACGCCGAGCACCGGCGCCGCGATGGACAAGAAGGACGAGCCGGCGGAGCCGGCCGAGGCCGAGAAGCCGGCCGAGCCCGCGAAGCCGGCCGAGCCCGAGAAGCCGCCGGCGCCGAAGATGTTCCACGCGAAGGCGAGCCTCACTCCGGTCAAGGGCGCGAAGGTGAAGGCCGCGACCATCACGTTCGAGGAGGAGGAGGGCAAGCCGGCGACCGTCACGTCCTCGGCCTCGCTCGAGGGTCTCAAGGCCGGCAAGTATCACCTGACCGTCCACGACGCTAAGGACTGCGGCCCGAACGCGACCAAGGCGGGCAAGCCGTTCGCGCCCGCGGCGTCGGCGGACGTGGCGGTCGAGGCCAAGAAGGACGGCGCCAAGGTCGACGCGAGCGACGTCGACGTGAAGCTCAACGGCGACGATTCGATCGTCGGCCACGTGCTCGTCCTCAGCGCGGACAAGAAGGGCAAGCCCGGCAAGGCGCTCGCGTGCGGTCCGATCACCGCTTCCGACGACGAGGACGACGCGGCGAAGAAGGAGTGACGCGCTTGCCGTAGAGCTCGCGCAGCTCGTCCTTCGCGCGCTCGAGCGCGGCGCGCCGCGATGCCGGCAGGCTCTTGCCGGCGCGGTTCTCGTAGAACACGAGCATCGACATCGCCGAGCGGAACGGCGCGGCCTTGCGGCGCGTCGAGTGCTCGGCGCTGCGCTGGAGCGACCGCGCGATCGCGCGCGGGCTCTGCGCGAACACGCCCTTCTCGAGATCGAGCGCGTTGGACGTCTCGGTCACGTGCCGGGACCACTTCTTCGCCATCACATCCCCGACGGGAACGTCTCGGGCAGCTCGGGCTCGGCCTGCGGCGGCTCCGGCTGCGCGATCGGATCGAGCGGATCGACGCCGCGCGTGGCGTCGACGTGGATCACGAGATCGAGCTCGTCGGCGAGCCGGGCGTGGAGGTAGTGGCTGCGCCGCTCGGTCTCGGGCCGGTAGACGACGCCGATCGCGCGCTGCAGGCGCTCGGCGCGGTCGCCGATCACGCGCTTCATCGCCGGGGCCGTCAGGTAGAAGCGCGGCAGCTCGGCGGCGTGAAACAGCTCCTCCCAGCTGCCGGGCAGCCCCGGCCGCACGCGGTGGCGGCGCGGCGGCGCGTCCCAGTCGTCGGCCGCGATCACGGTACCCTCGTACGTCGTGAAGCCGACGAGCGCGGTCTCGTTCGGGTGGCGCTGGCGGACGAGCTGGCCGAGCGTGAGCTGGCCGTCGTCGCCCATCTCGGTCGCGCGCGCGTCGCCGACGTGCGAGTTGTGCGCCCACACGACGAGCTTGGCCGGCGCGCCATCGCCGAGGTGATCGGCGATCATATCGAGCGTGTCGGCCATGTGGGTGTCGCGCAGGTTCCACGACGCCGCGCGGCCGGCGAACATCGTGCGGTAGTACGCCTCGGCGTCGCGGATCACGTGCGCCTGCTGCACCGCGTGAAACCACGCGTCGCCGGCCGGCGAGCGGCCCGAGCGCGCGACCTTGCGCCGCTGCATCTCGACGAGCTGCGCGACGACCTCGTTCTCGCAGCGCGGGCCGATGCCGAGGAACGCCTGCGCGCCGTAGTCCTGCGGATCTCCGGCGGCGTGATCGAAGCACGCGAAGCGCGTCCGCGCGCGTGCGGCGGCGTCGGGATCGTTGTCGTCGAGGTACTGCAGCAGCGCGTGGATCGACGCGTGGAGCGAGTACAGATCGAGGCCGTAGAAGCCGCAGCGCCGCTGGGGTCGCTTGCCCTCGCCGTGCCGCCGCAACCAGTCGACCAGCGACGCGACCTCCTCGTTGCGCCACATCCACCGCGGGAACCGCTCGAACGAACCGAGCGCGAGGTGCGCGTGGTCGTCGTCGGTGAGCTGGTCGCGGATGTAGCGATCGACGCGCAGCGCGTCGGGCCAGTCGCCCTCGACGCACACCGCCGCGAACCCGTGGCGCGCGATCAGCCGGCGCGTCAGCGCGGCGCGCAGATCGTAGAACTCGTGCGTGCCGTGGCTCGCCTCGCCGAGCAGCACGAGCCGCTTGTCGCCGATCAGGTCGGCGATCTCGTCGAGCTCCGCCTCGCCGTGGATCGGCCGCGCGATCGCGTGGATCGCCTCGGGGACCTCTCCGGTCGGCTCGTACGCCATGATCCAACGTTGCCGCCGTCATCGGTGAAGTCAACGTGCGGCTGCTGGCGCACGGCGCGCGCTCCCGCTCGGTGCTATGAGTGAGCGGATGACCGAGGACGCGCGGCCGAGCACGTGGATGACGTGGCTGCTGATCGCGCTGAACGTCGCGATGTTCGCCGTCGAGCTCGCGAGCGGCGCGGATGCGCTCCAGCCGACGTCGCAGCAGATCCTGCGCCTCGGCGGCGACTATGCACCGCTGACGCTGCACGGCGAGTGGTGGCGCGTCGGCGCGTCGATGTTCCTCCACTTCGGAATCCTGCACATCGGCATGAACATGCTCGTGCTGTGGCAAGGACGGATCGTGGAGGTGGCGTACGGCCACCTCGGCTTCCTCGCGATCTACCTGGCGTCGGGGCTGCTCGGAGGCGTCGGCAGCGTCGCGCATCACGGCATGGCGGTGTCCGCGGGAGCGTCGGGCGCGGTGTTCGGCGTGTTCGGCGCGTTCGGCGCGGTGCTGGTGATGCGCCGGGGCGCGATCGACCCTGTCGTGTGGGGCCGCGCCGCACGCCAGCTCGGCACGTTCGTCGGGATCAACCTGGTGATCGGGCTGCAGTCGAGCACGATCGACGTGACCGCGCACATCGTCGGCTTGATCGTCGGCTTCGTGGTCGGCGTCGCGCTGCTCGCCGGCAAGCGCGCGGCCCTGCAGCGCACGAAGCGCAGCCTCGCGCTGATCGTCGGCGGCATCGCGCTCACGATCGGCTCGCTCGCCGCGCTGCCCGCGCCGGCGCCGAGCAAGCTGCAGGCCGAGCTCGAGCACTTCGCGGCTGTCGAGCACGAGCTGATCACGAAGTACAACGCCGAGGTCCGCGCCGAGAAGGGCAACCCGAATCCCGACACGCAGGCGTTCGCGGATCTGATCGAGCACGAGATCCTGCCGGCGTGGCGCACCGAGATCGCGCGGCTCGGCGAGCTGACCGACGCCGACGTGCCACCTGCCGCACGCGCGAAGATCCAGCTGCTGCGCACGTACGCCGACGACCGGCTCGCCGCGTGGGAGACGTACGCGAAGCTCCTCCGCACGAACGACAACAGCCAGCTACCCCACTACCACGACCTCGAGGCCAAGGTCCGCGCGGACTTGAAGGCGCTCGCGGACGCCGCGAAGTAAGGCCCGTGTAAGACCCTCGCCGCGCGGGCATCGCTCGCGCGCGACGGCCGTCTTACGAGCATGACGAAGACCCTCGCCGCCCTTGCCCTCGCCTGCTCGCTCGCCGCCTGCGGCCACGATCGGATCTTCCCGATCCCGCAGAACGTCGAGCGGCCGAAGATGGTCGTCACCGGCACCGCGACGCTCCAGGTGTCGCCGGATTGCGCGGACCTGACGATGACGCTCACCGCCGACGCGCCGCGCCCGCTCGCGGCGACGACGCAGGTCGACAAGGAGGAGGACGCGCTCGTCGCCGCGCTGACGAAGGCCGGCGTCGCGCGCGCCGATCTCAAGCTGTCGACGCTGTCGCTCGAGCCGGTGACCGCGCCGCTGCCGCCGTATGCCGTCACCGGCTACCGCGCGGCGATCGTCGTCACCGTGACGACGCGCGACTTCACGAAGATCGGCGCGCTGATGGAGGCCGGCGCCGAGGCCGGCGCGACGACGATGTCGTCGCAGTTCCGGCGCAGCGACCTGCCCGAGCTCAAGAAGAAGGTGCGCGACATGGCGCTCGCGGCCGCGCAGGACAAGGCGAAGCAGACCGCGCACGCGCTCGGCATCGAGCTCGGCCACGTCGTGTCGGTCGGCGAGGCGCCCGCCGGCGTGATGTGGAGCTCGGCCTACTTCCCGCAGGCGCAGGCGAACGCCGCGATGACGATGAACCAGAGCAGCGCGTCGCTGGGCGGCGAGCTGCAGCCGCTGACGCTCGACATCACGATCGGCTACGAGCTGCCTACGACGACGTAGGCGTCGCCGCGTTCATGCTGCCGGTGCGCGCCAGCTTGTGCTCGAGCTGCGCGATCCGCTGGAGCAGCTCGGTCTGACCGCGGATCAGCTTGTCGATCGAGACCTCGTTCTTGAGGTTGACCTGATACGTGTTGACCGCGAGCGCCTTGTCCTTCACCGACTGGCGGTTCTGACTCATCATGATCACCGGCGCCTGCAGCGCGGCGATCGTCGACAGGAACAGGTTCAGGAACATGAACGGCAGCGGATCGAACGCGAGCGGCTCGCTGTTGACCGAGTTCCAGACCATCCACACCGCCATCACGCCGGCGAAGATGAAGATGAACGGCCAGCTGCCGCCGAACGACGCGACGACGTCGGCGACGCGCTCGCCGAGCGTCAGCTTCTCCTCCTCTTCCTCGAGCACGTTGCGCGACACCGTGCGCGTCATCAGCTCGTTCGTCGCGCGCATGCGCTCGCCGACCTCGTGCATGATCGACAGCGCGGCATCGGGGCGCTTCTTGACGAACTCGATGAAGTCGTCGCGATCGAGCGCGAACAGCGAGGTCTCGCGGCTCGCGACCGCGGCCGCCGAGCGCGGCGCGCCGTCGAGCAGCGACAGCTCGCCGAAGTACTGCTGCTTGAACAGCGACGCGAGCACCACGCGCTGCTTGCCGGTGCCGGCGACGATGTCGATCGCGCCGTCGACGATGATGTACATCGCATCGCCCTCGTCGCCCTGCGAGAACACGAGGGTGCCGGACTCGACCGTCGACTCGCGCAGCTTGCCGGCGAGCGCCGTCAGGTCGTCTTCCTCGAGCGATTCGAACAGCGGGATGGCCTTGAGCAGCTCGATTCGATCCATGGCTTGTCCGACGCTAACACGCTATGGTCCGCGGCCATGCGTATGCGCCTCGTCCTCGTCGGTCTGTTCGCTGTGGTCGCGTGCTCGAGCGGATCGAAGCCCCAGCCGACCGTGCCACCTCCCGAGCCGCACCCCGCGCCGATCGGGCCGATGCTGCCGGTGCCGCTGCCGCCCGCGCCGCCGAAGATGACGCTCGCGCAGTCCGGCATCGTGCCGGAGTGGATCGATCGCACCGCGGATCCTTGCACCGACTTCTTCGCCTACGCGTGCGGAGGGTTCGTCAAGACCGCGGTGATCCCGCCGGATCGCTCGAGCTGGGGCGCGATCCAGATCGTGACGAAGGACAACGAGGAGTTCCTGAAGAAGGTGCTCGAGGACGCCGCCGCGAACCCCGGCAACGATCCGGTGGCTCAGAAGCTCGGCGCCTACTACGCCGCGTGCATCGACGAGGCGGCCGTTGAGCGGGCGGGCGTCACGCCGATCCAGCCGATGCTCGCCGAGATCGCGAAGGTCAAGGACGCAAAGACCGCGGCGGCCGCGGTCACGTACCTCC
>JBLMXA010000159.1:0-5480 GCA_050257515.1 Acidobacteriota bacterium
CGCTCGGCTACCTGATGCTGATCGTGCCCGGCCTGCTGCTCCACATCGTGTGCATCGCGTCGGCCGCGGGCTCGGCGCATCACGTACGGGCCACGACCGCCTGAGCCTGGCGCGCGAGCAGCGGGTGCGGCAGGTCGAAGCCGACGATCGAGAGCGGGATGATCGCCGACAGGATCGGGATCCACAGCGGCTGGTGGAAGATGCCGACGGAGGCGAGCGCGGACACCAGCAGCAGCCCGGCGACGCGGAGCCGGGCGTACCGGCGGCGCAGCGCGACCGGCAGGAACGGCAGCGCCGCGTCGAACGGCATCATCACGAACACGGCCTCGTTCCAGCGCACGCCGGGGATCGACGAGATCGCGACGAGCCCCCAGATCGCGATCCCGCCGAGCCCGAGGTAGAGCGTCGACCACGCGAGCGCGGCGCGCTCGAGCCGGCGCCGCCACTGCGCGACGACCAGCGGCAGCGCGAACACCAGCGCGATCGCGAGCGCCCAGCCGCGGTCGCTCGGACCATCCTTCGGGAACGGCGGGCCGCGGCGCTTGTACAGCTGGCGCGGCGCCGCGCCCAGCCGCTGCTCGACCTGCGCGCGCAGCACGTCGGGGTGGAACATCGCCTGCCACACGGTCGGCGTGTCGTCGAGCTGGCGGCCGATCACGTAGTCGGCGACCGCCTTCAGGAACGGGAGCCCGGACAGCCCGCTGTAGCCGATCTCGCGATAGGTCAACGCGTACGGCACGTCGGCGCCCGCGCTCAGCTTGCCCCCGGTCGCCCGATCGATCATGTCGCGCAGCCGGGTCGTGCAGTTGTCGCGGAAGTGATCGTAGACGTAGTACTTGTGCGCGTCCTCGACGTCGTGGAGCAGCGTCGCCTCGATCGCCCGCGCCTGATCCGGCGCGAGCGCGAGCTCCTGCGCGAACACGTCGCGATCCTCGGCGCGATAGAACCGCACCATCGCGTCGAACGCCTCGGGCTCGACCCAGAACCGCTGCTGGCCGCGCAGGAAGTTCCACGCCATCGCGCCGGTGTCGTCGAAGCTCGTGACGCCGTAGTTGAAGCACACCGGCTCGCGTTCGGAGTGCGGCTGGCGCAGGCAGATCGCGGCGTGCCCGAACTTCTCGAAGATGCGCGGGCCGACCCCGAACGTCAGCAGGATCACCTGCGGCGGCTCCTCGGAAGCCGCCGGCACGTCACCCGGCGCGAGCCGCGCCGGCTGCGCCGCGGCGGTGCCGGCACACGCGAGCACGACCGCGAGCGAGAGCCGTGCGCTCACTTGGCGGCGGCGGGCTTCGCGAACAGCGCGTCGTCGACCTTCGGATCGATCTCGACCTTCTGGATGTCGAGCGTCGTCAAGCGATCCTGGTTCGTGCTCGTGCGCTTGTACGCGACCTTGATGCCCTTGGTGTCGCGGTAGTCGGCGAAGTCGTCGCTCTGGGTGTGGCGGCCGCCCTTCGGATCGATCTCGGTGTAGCTCATGCGCGTCAGCATGTGCGTCTTCTTGTCGAAGTAGAGCGCGACCTCGAGCGACGGCGACGGCGAGCCGAGCCGGACGACCGTCTGCGGCTTGCCGTCGATCGTATCGTCGGGCAGCGGCGCGAGCTTCGCGTTGGGATCGGCCGCCTTGAGCAGGATCAGCTCGGGCTCGCGCCAGCGCTCGAAGTCGATCGTCGCCATGTCCTGCGGCGCGATGTCCGTGATCTGGTCCGCGCCGGTCGGGCCGGGCTGCTGCTGCCAGCCACCCTTCGCGGTGACCGCGACGATGATGTCGAGCTTCTTCTGCGGCGTCGTGATCAGCGCGTCGATGCGCATCTTGTCGGGGACGACGAACAGGCGCTCGATCTCGACCGGCAGCGAGTGGCCCTGCACGTTCGTCGTGCCGGTCGCCTTGATGCGCAGCGCCCTGAGCGCGACGAGCTTCGCCTTGCCGCCCTTCGCGGCGAGCGCCTGGTCGATGACGGCGTGCGCGGCCTTGAGCGCCTTCGCGTCGACCGGCGCCTCGGGCGCGCGGGGCTCGGGGCTGATCGGATCGGTGAACGCGACCTTCTCGTAGCGCCAGCCCTCCTTCTTGAGCTCCGGCTCGAGGTCCTTCGCGTCGCCGACCATCACGATGACGTAGTTGCGCGGATCGAGGATCTCCGACGCGGCGCGCTTGGCGGAATTGACGTCCACCGCGCCGACGGCGAGCGGGTAGTTCTGCAGGTACTCGAGCCCGTAGTTGTGGAGCTCGGCGCCGATCAGCGCCGCGCCGATGTCGGCCGCCGCCTGGAACCGCATGCCATAGCCCCCGGCGATGTTCGCGATCGCCGCGTCGACCTCGTCCTGGGTCGGGCCGTCCTTCGCCATCTTCGCGAGCTCGCCGAGCATCAGCTTCGTCGTCGCGACCGCCTCGCGGTTGCGCGTGAACGTCTGCGCGACGAACGAGCCCCGGTCGAGGTTGCGATCGAAGCTCGAGCTCGCGCCGTACGTCTTGCCGCCGACGACGCGCACGATCTTCATCAGCCGCGAGCTGAAGCCACCGCTGCCGAGCGCGTGGTTCCACACGAGCGTGTCGAAGAACCGCGGGTCGGTGTGGCTGATGCCGAGCTGACCGATGCGGATGTGCGTCTGCGTCTGGCCGGGCTTGTCGACGAGCCGGATGCGGATGCCGCTCAGCTCGGGATCCTTGTACTGCGGCGTCGGCGGCACGTTGGCCCTCTTCCAGCCAGCGAACGCGCGCTCGAGCTCGCCCTTGAGCTTCTTGGCGTCGACGTCGCCGGACACGACCAGCATCGCGTTGTTCGGCACGAACCACGTCTTGTGCCAGGCGACGAGATCGTCGCGGTGCAGCGCCTGCACCGAATCCTCGCTGTTGATCCAGCCGCGCACGTGGTCGTTGCCCCACAGCAGGTTCTGGACGTGCGCCGAGGCGAGCGAGGCGGCATCGTCGAGCCGCTGGCGTACCGACCCGACCATGCCCTGCTTGATCTTCGCGAGCTCGTCGTCGGGGAACGTCGGCTGCGTCACCATCTCGGGCATGAGGTCGAGGCACGTCTTCGTGTCCTTCGCGAGCACGCTGCACGACACGAGCGTCGCCTCGAACGTCGCCTCCGCCGAGATCGTGCCGCCGACGAAGTCGATCGTCTTGGCGAGCGCGGCCGCGCTGTGGCGCTTGGTGCCCTTGACCAGCATGTCGGCGGTCGCCTCCGACACGCCGAGCCGGGCGCGCGGCTCCTGCAGCCGGCCGGCGCGCACCGCGACCTGCATGCTGACGACCGGCAGGCGCTTGGTCTCGACGACGAACACCTGGAGGCCGTTCGCGAGCTTGAACTGGTCGATCGGTGGCAGCTCGAGCTTCTTCGGCTTCTCCGGCGCGGGCGGCGAGATCAGGTCGGTGTGGCCCGCCCACGGATCGTCGGCGACCGAGTGCGTCGGCGCCGGCGGCGGCTTCGCGACGTTGGCATCGCCATCGCCCGGCAGCCTCGGCACGGGCAGCGGCGCGGGCTTGGGCCCGCAGGCAGCAACGAGGCCAGTGGCCACGATCGACATGAGGATGCGCTTCATCGCTAACGACCCTTCGGCGGGATGACGACGATCGTCGCCTTGTCGGGCGACATGTACTGCTTGACCACGCGCTGCACGTCGGCCGCGCTCACCTTCTCGATCTCGTCGACGTCGCGCACGAACGACGACGGGTCGCCGGTCAGGATCCACGACCGGCCGATCGCATCGGCGAGGCCCTGCGCCTTCTCGAGCGAGTAGGTGAAGCCCGCCTGGACCTGGTTCTTCGCCTTGCGCAGCTCGTCGGCGCCGGGGCCCTTCGCGCCGAGCTTGGCGATCTCGTCGAGGATCGCGGCCTCGACGGGCTGGGCCTTCGCCTTGTCGAGGTACGCGCCGAGCGCGACGACGAGGCCCGGATCCTCGCGGACGACCGCCTCCATGCCGCCGTCGAGCGCGAACGGCTGCTTGGTCTTCGGATCGGTCGCCTTGAGCCGCACCTTGAGGCGCGACGACTCGCCGGCGCCGAGGATGATCGACGCGACCTGCAGCGCGTACACGTCCTTGTCCTTCGCGGCCGGGATGTGCCAGCCGACGAGCGTGAGGCCGATCTGTCCCGGCTCGACGACCTCGCGGCGCTGCTGGGTCTGCGGCGGCTCCTGCGCGAGCGCGGCCGGGCGCGGCGGATCCGGCGCCTTCTCGAGCTTGCCGAACCACTTGGTCGCCGACGCCTCGACCTGCGCGCGCGTCGCCTTGCCGACGACGACGAGCATCGCGTTGTTCGGCTGGTAGTACGTGTCGTAGAACTTCTTCAGATCCTCGGGCGTGGTCTGGTCGAGGTCGGCGATCGTGCCGCCGGCCGTCCACGCGTAGGGGTGCTTGGTGAACGCGACCGCGAGGAAGCGCAGGAAGCCCTTCGCGATCGGCGAGTTCTCCTGCTGCCGGATCTCCTCCTTCACGACCTCCTTCTCGGTCTCGATCATCGGCCTGCGGAACAGCAGGTTGCGCATGCGCTCGGCCTCGAGCTCGATCGCGAAGTCGAGGTAGTCGGCCGGGACCGTGTCGATGTAGTGCGTCGCGTCCTCGTCGGTCGTCGCGTTGACGTAGCCGCCGAGCAGATCGATGAACTGCGCGTGGGCCTCCGAGCGCACGTGCTTGGTGCCCTTGAACATCATGTGCTCGAACATGTGGGCCGAGCCGCGGCGGTCGCGCGGCTCGTCCTTGCTGCCCGCGTGGTACCAGACCTGTACGGCCACCACCGGAGCGGCGTCGATCGGCAGGAACGCGACCTTGAGGCCGTTCGGCAGCTGGAACGTCTCGATCGCGGGGATGTGGGACTTGGTGGGCTGAGCGCTGGCGATTCCAGCGCTCATGCACAAAGCCAGGAGCAGTATTCGGCCCGTCACGGTGGGCGGACACTACCCTAAGAATATGGAAGTGCTAGCTCATTCGGGACGGAACCGTGCGAGCGCTCTGCCTACCCCAATGTTCACCCAGCATGGAATTATCCTGATTGACTGGAATTGAGGTTGAAGTCAGAGTACGAATCGACGCGGCGAGATGCCGCTTTTCCGTAGTGAGGAGATGCCGTGGCACGTGTTCAAAGCGCACAGGAAGCAGAGGGCAGGATGATCGACGTGACGGGGGTCAAGGTTTTCTCGGCAACCAAGGCCAAGGAGCGCGAGCTGCTCGGCGAGCTCATCACCGACTGGATCCGCAGCCATCCAGAGCACGAGATCGTCGACAAGATCGTCACCCAGTCGTCGGACTCGGAGTTCCACTGCCTGACGATCACGCTGTTCTACAAGCACGGGCCGAAGGCGTAACCTCGCGCGGGTCTGGTTGATCTCGGCTTGATCTCGCGCTCGCGATCAGGTACCCAATCCCGTCCTTATGGAGAATACGTTCGGCAAGCCCGTCGAGGTCGAGGTTCGCGACAGCCTCGAGAAGGCGATGAAGATCCTCAAGCAGAAGATGTCCAAGGAGGGCATCCTGCAGGAGCTCAA
>JBLMXA010000160.1:0-4681 GCA_050257515.1 Acidobacteriota bacterium
CCGCCGCCGAGATCCGCGTGCTCGAGGCGCGGATCGCGGCGAACTCGAAGCGATGATCGTCAGGTGATCACCGAGCTCGGCGACGTCGGGTTGACGATCGCCGCGGCGACGCGCAGCGCGAGCGTCACGATCGTCATCGTCGGGTTGTAGCCCGACGACGTCGGGAACAGCGCGCCGTCGGCGGCGTACAGGTTGCTGACGTCCCAGAACCGGCCGTTCGGATCGCACACGCTCGTCGCGGCGGAGGCGCCGAACCGTAGGGTACCCATGATGTGCTGCGAGCTCGGGATCGGATCGCGCGGCGCGATGAACGCGAAGTCGGCGCCGGCAGCCTGCAGCACGTCGAGCAGCTTCGGCTCGTAGAACTGGCCGTTGCCGACCTCGAACGGATGGTTCTGGTACGTGATGCGTGCGACCGGCAGGCCGTCGAGATCGACGATCGCCGGATCGAGATCGACGCGGTTCGTCGCCTGCGGCGCGTCCTCGGCTTGCATCACGAGCACCATCACGCGATCGCGGCCCGGCGACTGGCGCATCAGCGACTTGAACAGCGCGCCGTTCCAGCGCCCGGCATACAGCTGGGTCAGCACGCGCGTGTAGAACGCGGCCTCGCCGATCGGGAAGCCACCTCCGCTGAGCTCGACGATGCCACCGAGCGGGTGCGCGCTGTCGTTCGGCTTGCCGCGAAAATCGGCGAAGCCGTGCGCGACGGTGCGCCCGCGATAGCCGTGGACCCGCTGGTCGAAGATGCCGAGCGCGATCGTCTGGTAGTGGAACATCAGGTTCCGGCCGACGAGCCCGCTCGAGTTGCCGAGCTGCATGCTCGGATCCGAGAGGGCCAGCAGACGCGCGTCCTCGATCGGGCTCGCCGCGAGCACGTAGCGATCCGCCTTGAACGTGACGCGCGCGCCGGTCGGATCGATTGCCTCGACGTGATCGATCGCGGTGCCGGCGCCGTTCGGCACGAGCTTGACGACGCGCGTCTCCGCCTGCAGCTGGCAGTTGCCCGACAGCAGCGCCTTGCGCAGCACGGTCACCGCGGTCGAGCCCTTCGCGTTGATCGGGCACGGGTAGCCCGAGCAGAAGCCGCAGTCGACGCACGCCGGGCGGCCGTCGTACGGCACCGAGCTCACCGCGGTCGGGTACGGGAACATCGTGTAGCCGAGCGACGCGAGGCCCGCGCCGACGACGGTCGAGCCGTACATCACCGCGCCCGGCGGCATCGGGTAGTCGCTCGAGCGCGGGCCCTCGAATGGGTTCGCGCCGAGCTTGCCCTGCACGCCGCACAGCCGCTCGCCCCACGCGTAGAACGGCTCGAGCTCGGCGTACTGGATCGGCCAGTCGGCGAACGTCGTGTCCGGCACGCTGCCGGCGAGCAGGGTGCCGAGCTGGAAGTCGGTCGGCTCGAAGCGCGGCATCTTGAGATCGGCGTGCAGGCCGCCGCCGCCGACCGTGCGCGGCAGGCCCTGCACGTTGCCGGTCAGCGCGTCGATGCGATCGCCGTCGGCCTCGCTGTTGCGCCACGTGCGCGGATCGACGCGGTCCTGGACCTCGATGAAGTTGCGGCGCTCGATCTTGAGCTCGTCGTTCGAGAACCTCGGCACCGGCGGCTGGGTCTTGTCGTCGAGGAAGTCGAGGTGGCACGGCCCGGCCTCGAGCACCAGCACCTTCTGGCCGTTCGTCGCGAGCACGAACGCGACCGGCCCGCCGCCGGCGCCCGAGCCGATCACGATCGTGTCGAACTGCGACAGCGAGGTGTTGCCGTAGATCGTGCGCCTCATGCCTTCACCCGCCCGCCGAGCACGTTGACGACCGTCGCGAGCACCTGCTTGACGTCGTCGGTCAGCGGATCCGGATCCGGGCCGGGGTTCGCGGTCGACAGCGGCGCCTCGGGCCGCTCGACGTAGCCGGTGCCATCGTAGCTGCTGTAGCCGCGCGGCAGGCTGTCGCCCTCGAAGTGGACGAGCTGCCAGCCGGCACCGCCGGGGTTGCCGCCGTACTCGGGCGCGGCAAACGCCGCCTCGGTGACGAGATCGATCAACAGCGCCTTGAAGTCGTCGTCGAGCGCGTCGAACAGCTTGCCGGGATCGGCGACCTTCATCGCGATCGCGGCGTCGAGCCCCTGCTGCAGCCGATCGCGCAGCCCGACCACCGGGCCGAGCACCGCCTCGTTCGGCGCGCCGCCGGGCACGCCGGCCGAGCCGAACACGAACAGCCGCCACGCGGTGTCGGTCACGCGGTCGAGCTCGATGAAGTTGACGAAGTCATTCGGCGGCGTCGTGCCGTCGGGCAGCGGGTTGCGGTCGGAGAACGGCCCGCCGGCGTAGATCCGCGCGTGCCCGACGCCGTAGAACGCGTTGACCAGCCCCTCGACGTACGCGACCGCGCCGAGCGCGGCGCCGCCGGGACCGGCGTCGGGCGGGATGATCACGTCCGCGAGCTTCGCGAGCAGCGCGCGCTGCGCCGGCGTGAACGTCGTGTCGATCGAGGCGTTATCGCCGCAGGCCGGCAGCTGCGCGAGCGCGGCCGCGGCTCCGAGCCACCGGATCAGCTCTCGTCGCGTCAGCACCGCGCCACGGTAACATGGCGGCGTGTTCGCGACGACGTTCCTCGGCCACCAGGGCTGGATGTTTCACACCGAGCGCGCGGCCGTGCTCGTCGACCCGCTGCTGTGCGACGAGTTCGGCGCCGCACACGCGCTCGACTACCGCGTGTGGCCGCCGCGCGTGTTCGACTTCGCGCAGTTCCCGAAGCTCGACGCCGTCGTGCTGTCTCACGAGCACGACGATCACTTCGACATCCCGTCGCTCGCGAAGATCGATCGCCGCGTGCCGATCTGGCTGTCGGCGCGCTCGTCGAACGCCGCGCGCGAGGTGCTCGCGGCGATGGGCTTCACGGTGCACGCGCTCGTCCCCGGCGTGGCGACGCGGTTCGGCGATCTCGAGCTCGTGCCGTTCGCGGGCGATCACGTGGCCGTCAACTGCGGCGACGAGTGGGACACGCTGCCGTTCCTGGTGCGTAGCGTCGACGGCCACGGCAGCCTGTTCTCGATGGTGGACATCACGCTGACCGAGCGCCACGTCGAGTGGGCCGCGGCGAAGGCGATGAAGCCCGGGCTCGTCAGCTGGACGAACAACGCGCTCGACTGGTCGCACATGGCGGACTACCTGAAGGAGCGCGTCGAGGGCACGCAGCAGACGTTCGTGAAGATGGGCGTCGGCCACAAGCTGATCGCGACGATGTGGGGCACGCCGCAGGCGATGATCATGTGCGCCGGCGGATTCAGCTTCGTCGGCGACCGCACCTGGCTGAACCAGCGCGTGTTCTGCGTCGACAACGACCAGGTGTGCGCGCTGATGGGCAACGTGTACAAGAAGGAGAAGTTCGCCGCGGGCGTGCCCGGGCAGACGTGGATCTTGAAGGCGGGCAAGCTCGCGAAGGTCGAGGATCGGACGGCGTGGCTCGCCACGGCGCCGCGGGACACCTGGCCGTCGCGCGCGAAGGCGCAGGTCGCGGTGCAGGACTACGCCCCGGCGACCGGGCGGCGGGGGTTCGAGGAGGTCGAGAGGTTGCGCGCGCGGCTCGACGAGCTCGCGGGCAACCTGGTCGGCGGCGCGCTGTTCCGGAACCTGATGTCGCTGCTCGCGAGCGAGTGCGACGGGAAGCAGGCGACGTTCGCGGTCGTGGCGCGGACCGGGGATGGGCGGATCGTGATGGAGTACGACCCGGCGGGCTGCAGGTTCGTGGAGGGAGGCGGCGAGTGTGTCGCCGGGCTGGAGTGCTGGGCGAGCGATCTGCTGGCGGTGCTGGAGGGAGAGCTCGGGCCGATCGGGCTGACGTTCGGGAGGGCGAAGGTGTGGAACACACTGCCCGGACGCCTGGACTTCTCGATCTTCGAGGAGCTGCACCGCGTGAGCCATCCGCTCAGGAGGCCCGCGGCGTATGCGAGGACGTACGCGCGGCTGTGGGAGGCGTGCAAGGAGACGGAGGTCGTGATCTTCGGGAGGTAGCGGTAGCGGTAGCGGGGCTTCGCCCACGTTCGGGGCGGCGGGGCTCTCGCCCGGCGCGCTGCCGCGCAACGACGTGCCGCGCGCGCGGAGGTGGGTGCAGGCGTCCCACAGGGGACGCGCGCGCCCACGCGGGCGCGGTCTGTCCGAACGCCGGACGTTCCACGTCCCACGGGGGACGCGCGCGCCCACGCGGGCGCGGTCTGTCCGAATGCCGGACGTTCCACGTCCCACGCGGGACGCGCGCGCCCACGCGGGCGCGGCCTGTCCGAACGCGGACGTTCCACGTCCCACGGGGGACGTTCACGCGCGCCGGTGCTTCGCCGGCCCGTGCGTCAGCCCCCGGCACAACGCGAGCAGCCGATCGAGCTTCACCCTCGCCTCGCGATCGTCGATGCACCAGCCCCACGCGGCGGCGACATCGAGCGCCGCGAGCACCTCCCTCGCCTCGCCGTGCGCGCGCTCGTACGCGAGCCGCTTGTTGCCATCGCGCTTGCGCTGCCCCTCCCCCAAGTTGTGCACCGTGTTGCTGGCCGCGTCGTGCAGCTGCTGCGCGCATTCGTGGTTGTGGATCTTCACCTGCTCGACGATCGGACGCAGCGCGCGGATGAGATCGAGTGCGACTTCGTAAGCAATCAACATGTTCGTGTTCTCCCGGACGATCGTTTCGACGC
>JBLMXA010000161.1:0-5327 GCA_050257515.1 Acidobacteriota bacterium
GCCGCTCGCCGAGCGCGACGATGCAGCCCGCGACGAGGCCGGTCGCCGCGAACACCGGGACGACCGCGAGCGCGATCCCCGGCGCGTGCAGGCGCGCGGCATCGAGCGCGCCGACGGCCGCGGCACCGAGCACGTGCGCGACGACGATCCAGGCCGCGGGGCGCGGCGTGGTGGTCATTGGGCCGCTTCGCGGCACGCGTTCGCCTGAGGTGCCTCGCGCTCGCTGCGCTCGCACTCGGTCGATCCCTTGGCTCACTTGTTGGGCGGGTATTTCTGCAGCTTGCGCTGCAGGCTGCGCCGGTGGATGCCGAGCCGGCGCGCGGCCTCGGAGATGTTGCCACCGGCGTCGGACAGGACGCGGTTGATGTGCTCCCACTCGGCGCGCGCGAGCGACGGCGCGCGGTAATCGCTCGAGTCGGCGGCCGGCGGATCGAGCGGCGGGGCCTCGCCGCGCGCGAACGCGCCGAGGATGTCGTCGGCATCGGCGGGCTTGGACAGGTAGTAGGTCGCGCCGAGGCGCACCGCGTCGATCGCGGTCGCGATCGAGCCGTAGCCGGTCAGCACGATGGTCTTCGTCGCCGGGTCGATCTCGCGCAGCGCCTTGACCAGCTCGAGGCCGCTCTTGCCCGGCATCTTGAGATCGAGGACCGCGAGCTCGGGCGAGTCCGCGCTCGCGGCGGCGACCGCCGAGTCGTAGTCGGCGGCGGTCCTCACGTCGTAGCCACGGTCGACGAACGCGCGCGCCAGGCGGTTCCGGTACACCTCGTCGTCGTCGACGATCAGGATCGACGTTCGCTCTTCGCGCGGATCGCTCATGCTGGCTTGGATACCACCCGGGCCGGGTTCGATTCGCGCGATCGTAGCGCGGGTTGCGCCGCCGGCACGCCCGGTCGGACCGACACGTCGATCGGCAGCCGTACGTGCACCGACGTCCCGCCGCCGGCGGCCGAGTCGATGTCGAGGCCGCCGCCGACGCCCTCGATCACCGCGCGGGCCAGGAACAGCCCCAGGCCCATGCCGCGGCCCGGCGCCTTCGTCGTGTAGAACGGCTCGCCGATGCGCGCGAGCACGTCGCTCGACATGCCGGCGCCGCGGTCGTGGATGTCGAGCATCAGCTGTTCTCCGTCGAGGCGGATCTGGACGACGACCGCGGTCTGCGCGGCCGATGCGTCCTGCGCGTTGGTGACGAGCGATCTCAGCGCCTGGCTGACCGCGTGCGGCGGCAGCTTCACAGGCGAGCTCGCGACCTCGTCGGGCGCCTCGACGATGACACGCGGCGCCTCGCGGATGCCGACGAGCGTCTCGTCGATCAGCTCGCGCACGGTGCACGCGGTGACGCCCTCGCCGACCGTGCCGGCGCCCTGCGCCATCTGGTCGAGGATCGCGCGGCAGCGTCCGACTTGCTCGCGGATCAGGCGCGCGTCGGTCGCGAGCTCGCGCATCGGGCCATCCTTGTCGAGCGCGCGCTCGAGCTCCTTGGCGGCGAGCGCGACCGTGCCGAGCGGCGTCGACAGCTCGTGCGCGGCGCCGGCTGCCATCGTCGCGAGCGACGCGAGCCGCTCCTGGCGCGCGGCGAGATGGCGCGCCTCGGTGAGCTCGGCATCGCGCTCGGCGAGCGCGGCGAGGATGCGCAGCAGGAAGTGGACGATGAACGCCGACGCGACGCCGAGCGCGACCCACGCACCGATCACGCGGCTGTCCTCGGGGATCGCGAGCGGCATGTGCGCGAGCAGCAGGATGCCGAAGCCGATGAACGACAGGCCGACGAGCATCCACGTCCACATCGCGCGCACGAGCACCGCCGCGAGCGCGATCTGGACGAGGTAGAGGAAGCTGAACGGGTTGTGCGGTCCGCCGGTCAGGTAGAGCAGGCCCGTCAGGATCGCGATGTCGATCATCATCACGAGCGCGAGCTGCCACTCGTCGACCGGGCGTGGCTCGACGGCTCCGCGCCGGCGGTCTCCGAAAAAGTACATCTCGAGGAACAGGTTCGAGACGAGCCCGACCCCGATCACCGCGAACAGCGGCATGATCGGCAACCGGCCGCCGAGCAGGAATTGCGCCGCGACGACGGTCAGCGCCTGGCCCGCGATCTCCGCCCACCGCAGGCGGGCGAGCCACTGGATGTTGACCCAGTTACGCTCGGGAATCGCCGCGGCACCCACGCTCGCACCGTAGCACCTCGGCCAACCGGCAGCCGGGAACCCGCGATCGGAACCGGCAACCGGGAACCGGCGATCGGAACCGGCAGCCGGGAACCGGCGATCGGAACCGGCAGCCGGGAACCAGCCGAACGGGCCGAGCCGGGATTTGGAACCGGCCAACAGGAAACAGGCGACAGGCACTCAGCAACCGGCCGCTCGGCCGCCCCGGTTGGGCGTGTCCGTTTTCTTGTGTAACTGGACTTCTCAGGCGGGGAAGCGGTCTCCAAAGGTGATCGAGAAGTACGACAGGGCCTGCGCCCAGAACTTGTTGGCCTTCCAGCTGCTCTTCGCGTACCGCAGCGCCAGGAAGAGCACCTTGAAGACGGCGTCTTCCGTCGGAAACGAGCCTTTGTGCTTGAGCACTTTGCGAAGCTGCGAGTTCACGGATTCGATGGCGTTGGTCGTGTAGAGGATACGGGCGGATCTCGAGGGGGTACGAAAGAAACGGCACGGCCTCGGCCCAGCGCTGTCGCCACAGCCGCACGATGCCTGGGTAGCTCTTCCCCCACTGATCGTTGAAGGCTTCGAGGGAGGCGCGCGCCGCGGGCTCGCTTTCCGCGCTGTAGATGGGACGTAGCGCCTGCACGACCGCCTTCCGGTCCGTCAGACTGACGTAGCGCAGCGACGCGCGGATCATGTGCACGATGCACGTCTGCACGATGGCTCGCGGAAACACCGCCTCGATAGCCTCCGGCAGGCCCCTGAGACCGTCGCAGCACACGAAGAACACGTCCTCGAGGCCGCGGTTCTTGAGCTCGGTGAGAACGCCCAGCCAGAAGCGAGCGCCCTCGCTCTGCTCGATCCAGAAGCCGAGCACGTCACGCGCGCCTTCCATGTTCACCGCGAGCGCGACGTAGACGGCCTTCTTCACGACTCTGCCGGCCTCACGAACGCTGACGAATAGCGCGTCGATGTAGACGATGGGGTACACGGGGTCGACCGTCTTCGTCGTGTGCCCGTTGCGGCTATTGCCCGAGCCACGACCACTGGGATCATTGGCTTCGTAGCCGAGGTGCTCGGTCATCTCGGCCTCGAGCATGCGCTGCATGAGCGCGCCCTTGAGCTGCTGGAGCAGACCGTCGGGACCGAGCAGGTCCTCCGGCTTGCCAGCCTTCTTGAGCAGCTCCTCAAGCAGCTCTTTCTTGATGTCGGTCGTCAGCGGGTCCATCGGGTGTGCCTTTCGTTGAGGCTCACCCGCCGGAGTCACTTACACAAAAATCCGGACGATCCCCAACCGGCCGCTCGGCCGCCCGCTTTCGGTGACCCGGTTGCACCCCGCTTTTCGGTGACCCGAAAATACGACAGGCGACCCGGTTTCCGGTCGCCTGTTGCCTGTCCCCTGTTGGCCGGTTTCCAGTCCCGGCTCGTCCCGTTCAGCTGGTTCCCGGTTGGCGTTCCCCGCTAACCGGTTACCCGGTTCCTCACTTGGGAGGCTCGAGGGTCTTGAGTCCCTTGCCGAGCACGACCTGCTGGTAGTACTCGCCCTTGGGCGTGCCGGCCGCGATCGTGGCATCGGCCTTCTTGAGCTCCTCGTCGACGAGCTGCGTGAAGTTCTCGATCGGCATCGCGCCCGACATGAAGCGGCCGTTGATGAAGAACGACGGCGTCGCGCCGACGCCGAGGCTCTGCAGCTCGCGCATGTCCTTCTGGATCACCGTCTGGCACTCCTTCATGTCGGCCTTGAACTTGTCCTGGTTGAGGCCGAGCTCCTGCGCGTAGCCGAGCACGATCGGGCAGCCGGCCGAGCTCTCCCAGCACCGCTGCGGGGGGCCGCTGCCCTGCGCGGCGTCCTTGTCGAACGTGTGCGACTTGAAGCTCTTGTCCCAGAGCAGCTTGTCCATCTCCATCGCCTTGCCCTGCTTGGCGGCGGCACAGAACGCGAGCGCGCCGGCGGTGGCGACCTGCGGGTGGACGACGAACTGCTTGTAGACGATGCGCAGATCGTTGCCGTACTTCTGGCGCAGCTGCTCCATCGTGTCGCGCACCCGCTCGCAGTACGGGCACGCGTAGTCGTACGCCTTGACGATCGTCACCTTCGCGTCGGCGGGGCCCTCCGTCGGATCGCCGTCGATCGGCACCGCGTACGTCTTCGCGCGATCGGGCTCGGCGCGCTGCGGGCGCTGCGGCATCGCCGCGCCGGCACGACCGCCCTGCGCGGCGAGCAGATCGATCTTCTTGTTCAGCTCGTCGAGCTTGCGCTCGATGTTCTTGTTGTCCTGCTGGCAGGCGCCCATCGCGAGCACGGCCAGTAGCGCGACCATCTTCTTCATCGATCAGCTCCTTCTACAGAATGGCAACTAGCGGCGTCGAGCGAGGAGTAGGCCCCAGCCCGGGTGCAATTGCAACAGAGTGGCTCGGCGAGCAAAGGCTCGACCTCGACCTCCGCCTGGGGATCGAGAAACGAGGCTAGCTGGTCTGCCTGGCGGCGCAACTCGGCCTGCAGCTCGCAGGCCTCGTCGCGCGACAGCAGGCCGTCGCCGTCGAGGTCGGCCTCGGGATGCGCGAGATACAGCGCCTCGGCGAGCTGCGGAGTGTAATGACACACCTCGCCGCGGGCGGCGGCACTGCGAGCTCCTCCGAGGCACAGCAGCGCCCACGCGGCGAGCGCGAGGCGATGCACCGCGCCGATGCGGCCGCGCGCCGGCGGCCCGAGCACCGCGGCGACCCGCGCGTCGAGCGCGTGCGGCGCGGCGAGCTGTGGCGCCGCGACGTGCGCGAGCCCGGCCATCTGCACGAGCAGCCGCGCGTACGCGACGCGCGACACGTCCCCGTGGTCGAGCGCGACCGCGTCGCACGCGGCCTCGCGCGCGAGCTCGAGCCGGCGGTGCGCGAACCGCACGACCGGCCACCAGAACAGCAGCGCACTCGCGACGAGCTGGACGACGCGCGCGAGCGAGTCGCGGCGGCGGACGTGCGCGAGCTCGTGGAGCAGCGCCGCGCGCAGCAGGACCTGATCCGCGAGCAGTGCCGGCGGCAGCACGATCGTCGCGCGCACGACGCCGACGACGTGCGGGCCGCTCGCGCCGTCGCCGACGACCAGCCGCGGCGCACGCACGCCGACGCGCTCCGCGAGCTCGCCGACGAGCGCGATCGCGTGCGGCGGCGCCATGGCGGCGACGCGCG
>JBLMXA010000162.1:0-2944 GCA_050257515.1 Acidobacteriota bacterium
CAGCTCGCGCAGGTGCTTGCGATCGATCTGCGCCTCGCGCGCGGCCGCCGACAGGTTCATCTTGTGGCGGCGCATCAGGTCCTCGATGTACTCGCGCTCGAACATCTCGACGAGCTGACCCGTCGCTTCCTTGAACGGCAGGTCGGTGCGGATGCCGAGCGACGGCGCCGCCTCGGTGACGAGCGCGTCCTCGAGGTTGATCGACGAGCCGCGCGCGAGCAGGCACGCGCGCTCGATCACGTTGCGCAGCTCGCGCACGTTGCCCGGCCAGCTGTGACGGACGAGCCTCGCCATGTCCTCGGGCGACACCGAGAGCCCCGGGCCGAACGAGCTCACGAAGTGCTGGATGAGCAGCGGGATGTCGGTGCCGCGCTCGCGCAGCGGCGGCACGCTGACGCGGATGACCGCGAGGCGGTAGTAGAGATCCTCTCGGAACGCCTTCTTGGCGACCTCCGCCCGCAGGTCGCGGTTCGTCGCGGCGACCACCCGCACGTCGATCTTCTCGTACGTGTTCGAGCCGACCTTGCGCACCGCGCGCTTGTCGAGCACGCGCAGCAGCGACGGCTGGAGGTCGAGCGCCATCTCGCCGATCTCGTCGAGGAAGATCGTGCCGCCGTGCGCCTCGGCGAACGCGCCGCGGCGATCGGTGATCGCACCGGTGAAGCTGCCCTTGACGTGGCCGAACAGCATCGACTCGATCAGCTCGCGCGGCACGCTGCCGCAGTCGAACACGACGAACGGACCGTCGCGGCGCGGCGAGTGGTTGTGGATCTCCTCGGCGATCAGCTCCTTGCCGGTGCCGGTCTCGCCCTCGATGAGCACCGTCGCGTTGGTCGCGGCGACGTCCTCGAGCAGCGTGAACATCTGCCGCATCTTCGTGTCGCCGCCGACGATCGAGCCGAACGCGGTCTGCGCGCTCGGCTCCGGCTCGACGATCTCCTCGTCGGGCAGGAACTTGATCACGGTGCGGCCGAGCTTCACCTCGGCGCCGAAGCCGATCGAGATCTTCTCGAACCGCGAGCCCTGGATGAACGAGCCGTTCGTCGACCCGCAGTCGACCATCAGCACCTCGTCGCCGACGAGCTGCGCCTCGAGGTGCTTGCGCGAGACCGTCTTGTCCGTCAGCACGAGGCTGCACTGCGCCCCCGAGCCGAAGCTGACCGAGCCCTGCGAGAGGCGCACCGCCTCGCCGCGATCCGGGCCCTTGATCACCATGAAGATGCCGCCCGCGTTCTGCCGCGAATACGACGGAGCGTCGTCGAGCAGTGCCGTGACGTTGGATCGGTCGCGACTCACCCTGTGCCGCGATGGTAGCGTTTTACAGAGCCTGGTGTCTACACCCCCACCCCCGATGAATGGTGAAGGAGGTCGCTACTTTCCGGCCGGCAGGTCGGGGCCCGAGAGCGCGACCACGAGCGCGGCGACGCCGGCCGCGAGCAAGATCAGGCCGATCACCATCCACGGCCTCAGCACGAACCCGCGCTTGCGATGGCGCGCGCCCGCGAGCTCGGTCGGTTCGGCGGGCCGCCGGCGCTGCGACACGCTCGCGGTGCGCGGCGGCTGCTGCACGGGCATGCGCTGCTGGGGGGCGAGCGGCAGCGGCGTGTCGGTGCGCAGCAGCGGCGCGGCCGCGGCGGGCGGCATCGTGCGCGGCCCCGAGTCGAGCGATGGCCCGTGATCGAGATCGACGAGCGGCCGCGCGCCCTGCTGCTCCATGTCGATCATGTTGATGATCGACGTCAGCTCGACGCCGGCGAACTTGCCGACCTCGGTCTTGGGCCGCGCGAGCTTCGCGGCCGACGCGCGCGCGGCGATGCTGTGGATCGAGAGCGGGCTGCCGATCGGCACCTCGAGCGCGCTGTCGTCGTCGTCGTCCTCGACCGAATCGTAGACCTCCGTGCCCGCGCGCGGCGGCCCGAAATCCTCCTCGTCGTCCTCGCCGCGCCACTGATCGGGCGGACCGCAGACCTCGCGCAGCTCGGCGCCGAGCTCGGACGCCGACATCAAGAGGCCGTTGCGGTGCGCGCAGCGCATCAGCGCTTCCTGGAACTCGCCCGCGGTCTGGTAGCGCTGCGCCGGATCGATCGACAGCGCCTTCTGCATCACGACGTCGAGGTCGGGCGTGAGGCCCGGCACCTTGCGCGACAGCATCGGCACCGGCTGCGAGTAGATCTCGTCGGCGGACGTCGTCAGGCCGGCGTGGACGAACAGCCGCTCGCCGGTGAGGATCTCGAACATGCACACCGCGAGCGAGTAGAGATCGCTCCTGTGATCGAGCGACTCGCTCTTCGCCTGCTCGGGCGACATGTAGCCGATCTTGCCCTTGACCTTGTAGAACAGCGACGTGTGCGTCGCGGCCTTCGCGATGCCGAAGTCGGTCAGCTTCACCTCGCCGCCGTAGGACAACAGGATGTTCGACGGCGACACGTCGCGGTGGATCAGCTTGAGCGGGTTGCCGTTGAAGTCGCGCTTCGCGTGCGCGTACGCGAGCGCGGACAGCACCTCGCGCGAGATGTAGATCGCCGCCGCAGGCGAGAAGCGGTGGCCGCGCCGCTTCGCCTTCTTGAGCAGCGTCCGCAGATCGCCGCCCGGCAGGTACTCCATGACGATGAAGTACTCGTTGCCCGCGGTGACGAGATCGATCGTGTGGACGATGTTCGCGTGGTCGAGCGTCGCCGACAGCTTCGCCTCGCGCAGGAACAGATCGATGAACTCCTCCTGCTGCGTGAACTCGGGCAGCAGCTGCTTGAGCACGACCTCCATCTCGAACCCGCCGGCGCCGAGCTTCTTGCCGACGTAGATCGCGCCCATGCCGCCCTCGGACAGGTGCTCGAGGACGACATAGCGATCGATCGGAGCCGCTCCGACATCGACCATCGAGTGATCAGTGTAACATCGACTGCGCGGCGGCGCCGGTCGGGGACATGTGCGCCGTTCGGCCGCG
>JBLMXA010000163.1:0-6773 GCA_050257515.1 Acidobacteriota bacterium
GGCTGTAGCCGGCCTGGCCGCCGCCCTGGAAGTCGATGCCCGCCGGCTTGTCGAGCCCGGCGAGCCCGGCGACGTACAGCGCGTCGGAGCCGGTGAGGTAGCGGTCGTAGCGCAGCTTGCCGAGCGCGTTCTCCGCCGACGTCGCGGTCTGCGTCGTCAGCTCGTTCGCGTCGATCATGCCGTCGCCGTTGGCGTCGTTCGCGATGCGCGTCGTCGCGCGCGCGTACGTCAGCGCGAGCGTGAGCTCGAGCTTGTTGTCCTTGTCCTTGCGCAGCGCGTTCGCGCCGACGGTGATCGTCGTGTTGCGCGAGTTGCCGGTCGTCTGCACGAGGCCCGCTTCGCCCTTCGCGGCCCACGTGACGTCCTTGACCTCCTTGACGTCCTCCTTCTTGCCCACGGTCTGGAACGCCGGGTTCGGATCGTCGGCGTAGGCGGTCGTGGCGAGCAGGACGAGCGGAACAGCAGCGAGTGCGCGCATGAAAGGCTCCGGTGCAGCGATTGCGGGATGGACGGGGGATGCGAGGGACGCGACCTTACAGTGCACGGCGCGTTCCGGGGTAATGTCGCGGCGCTCGTGAGATCGTTCCTGCTTGTTTGTTTAGTGGCGTGCGGCGCGGTCGCGACGCCGCGGTCCAACGCCCCGGCCGACCTCGTGCTCGAAGGCGGTGACGTGCGCACGATGGATCCCGCGCACCCGCACGCGACCGCGGTCGCCGTGCGAGGCGACAAGATCGTCGCGGTCGGCGATGACCTGCACGCGTGGATCGGGCGCGGCACGCGCGTCGTCGAGCTACACGGCGCGACGGTGACGCCGGGGCTCGTCGACGCGCACTGCCATCTCTACGAGCTCGGCAGCAACCTCGAGGCGATCGACCTGCGCGGTCTCGACAGCGTGCGGCGCGTCGCCGACGTCGTGGCGGACCGCGCGCGCGCCCGCCGCGATCCCAGGTGGCTCGTCGGCCGCGGCTGGGACCAGAACCTGTGGCCCGGGCAGCAGTTCCCGGATCGCTCGTCGATCGACGCGGTGGTCGCGGATCGCCCGGTCGTGCTCGAGCGCGTCGATGGCCACGCGATCTGGGTCAACTCCGCGGCGCTGCAGGTCGCCGGCATCACCGCGCAGACGCTCGATCCACCGGGCGGCAGGATCGTGCGCGACGGCCACGGCGAGCCGACCGGCGTGCTGATCGACAACGCGACCGACCTCGTGTGGTCGAAGCTCCCGGCGACGCGCGAGGCGACGCGCCAGGCTCGCATCCTCGCGGCCGCGAAGATCGCGGTGTCGATGGGCCTCACGGGCATCCACGAGATGGGGATCGAGCGCGAGACCGCGAGGGCGTACGAGGCGCTCGTCGATCGCCACGCGCTGCCGCTGCGCGTCTACGCGTTCGTGCTCGGCGACCCCGCGCACCCCGACGCGATCGGCAAGCCGTGGGCCGCGCACGGCCGGTTCGAGATGCGCGGCGTGAAGTTCTTCGCCGACGGCGCGCTCGGCTCGCGCGGCGCGCGCCTCTACGAACCGTACGACGACGATCCGGAGAACACCGGCCTGTGGGTCACCGACCCGGGGGCGCTGGCGCGCGCGGTTGGCGCCGCGTTCGACCGCGGCTGGCAGGTCGCGATCCACGCGATCGGCGATGCCGCGATCGGCAGCGTGCTCGACGCCTACCAGGCCGCCGAGCGCGCGCACCCCGGCGACACGCGGCCGCGCGTCGAGCACCTGCAGGTGCTCGCGGTCAAGGACCTGCCGCGCGTGGTCGCGACGCACGCGATCGCGTCGATGCAGCCGACCCACGCGACCTCCGACATGCCGTGGGCCGAGGCGCGGGTCGGCAAGCAGCGCCTCGTCGGCGCCTACGCGTGGCGGACGATGCTCGATCATCACGTGCCGCTCGCCTTCGGCTCCGACTTCCCGGTCGAGCAGGTGAACCCGCTGCTCGGCATCTACGCTGCGGTCACGCGGCAGGATGCGGCGGGCAACCCGCCCGGAGGTTGGTATCCTGCGCAGCGGATGACGCTCGACGAGGCGATCGCCGCGTTCACGCGCGGTGCCGCGTATGCCGGATTTGCGGAGGCGAGCCGCGGCACGCTCGCGGTGGGCAACGACGCCGATCTGACGGTGTTCGACCGCCCGCTGGCGGCCGATCGTTCGCTGCTCGAGACGCGCGTTCAGATGACGGTCGTCGGCGGCGAAATCGTGTATCACTTCGACAAGAAATGAGGTTCTGCCCGTTCTGCAGCGCGGAGAACGCCGACGAGCTGGCGGTGTGCCAGGCGTGCGGCCGCCGCCTGCCGCCGTTGCCGCCGCGCCGCGCGGGCAGCAAGGGCCAGCCGACGGGCATCCAGCTGCCGCCGCGCGCCGCGAACACGGCGCCGCCGCCGATCCCGACGGCCGCGCGCAGGGCGAACCCGACGATGCCGCCGCCGATCCCGGCGAGCGCGCCGCAGGCGGTGCCGGCGAGCGCGCCGCAGGCGCTCATCCCGCCGAGCGGCGCGGTCACCGCGCCGACCCCGACCGCGCCGATGCCCGCGCCGCCCGCGCCCGGCCGCGACAGCGCTCCTGCCTTGCCGCCGCCGCCGGCGCCTGACGATCGCCAGCAGCTGCTCGACGCGCTGTCGCCAGCCCCCGCCGCGGAGCGCCGGCCACCTCCGCCGTCGTCGCCGCCGCCGCTCGGCGAGGCCGGCCGGCGGCGCAGCGACTCCAAGTCGCCGCCGCTCACGCCCCATGCGTTCGCGCCCGCGCGCACCGGCTCGCCATCACAGCCGCCGCCGATCTCCAACCCGGCGCCCGCGCGCACCGGCTCGCCATCACAGCCGCCGCCGATCGCGAACAACACGCCGCGCGTCAAGGCGCCGTCGCAGCCGCCGCCCGCGTTCCGCGCCGACACGTTCAGCGAGTTCGACACGCGCCCCACCGCGACGCCGTACGACGTCGTCGCGACCCGCGCGCAGGAGCCCGATCTCCACGAGCCGCCGCCGACGCGCATCCACCGCGCCGATGCGACCGACCGGCCGTTCACGCCGCCGAAGGTGCTGGCGGTGCCCGAGATCCCCGAGCCCGGGCTCGTCAACGCCGCACGCTACGCGTACTTCTTCTGGCGCGCGCGCTGGCAGCGGCGCGGCGCGATCAGGCAGCTCGGCGTCGAGATCAAGCAGGACACCGAGGCGCTCGATCAGGTCCTCGGCGCGCTCGGGCGCGCGGCGCGCGGCGCCAATGTCGAGGGCCGCGTGTTCTCCGCCGAGAACGCCGCGATCTCGGCCGCCGAGGAGCGCATCAACGCGCTGCAGCGAGAGCATGGCGACGTCGAGGGGCGCAAGGCCGAGGAGAACTCGAAGTTCGTCGACGTCGAGCGCGAGCGCAACGCGAAGCTCGCCGAGGCCGAGCGCATGATCGAGGAGGGCCAGCGCGAGCTGTCGCACCTCGAGGCGCAGCGCCGCGCCGAGCGCGACAAGCGCAAGGACCTCGAGCGCCGCCAGAAGGCGCACCTCAAGGCCGCCGAGGATCACGACCGCCAGGCGACGGGCGCGCAGATGGGCGACCAGCGCACCGACCTGCGGCGCACCGCCGAGGGACATCGCCGCGAGGCGGCCGCGCTCGAGCCCGAGCGCCAGGAGCTCGATCGCCGGCTCGCGTCGCTCGAGCGGCCGATCAGCGAGGCGACCGCGAAGCTCGATGCCGCGAAGGCCGAGCTCGATGCCGCCAAGCGCAGCCTCAACGACGCGCGCGAGGGCCACACGCACCGGCTCGCCGAGCTCGATGCCGAGCAGAAGCGCAAGGCGCGCGAGGTCGCGCTCGCCGAGGCCGAGATCCAGCGCCGGCTCGTCACGCTCGGCACGCTCGTCAACCTGAACCGCATCGAGGATCCGCGGTTCGGCGAGCTCTACGAGCGCATCGATCGGCTGCGCGGCGCGATCACGGCCCGCACGACCGAGATCGAGAAGCTGACCGCGGAGCGCGAGGCGTACGATCGAGGTACGTTGGTGCGCGGAGTCGTCACGATCGGCGGCGCGTTCCTGGCGCTGATCGCCCTGATCGTGATCTTTCGTGCGATTCTGTAGGGGTAGGGGAAGCGTGCCGAAGGTTCTCGTCTCGAATGACAGCGAGCTGTTGCGCCACTTCACGGCGCCACCGTTCCAGCGGCTCGGGCTCGAGCTGCTCGTCGCGAAGTCCCCGGCGGAGGCCAAGGAGCTCGCGGCCAAGCACGAGCCGCCGCTGGTCGTGCTGCACGCCGAGCAGGACGGCTTCGCGGTCGCCAAGGAGATCAAGGACCAGGCGCCGTCGACACGCGTCATCCTCGTCGCCGGCAAGCGACTGTCCGGCGACCAGATGCGCGAGGTGTCGGCGAGCGGCTGCGACGAGCTGCTCATCGCGCCGATGACCGCGGACGAGCTCCACGACGTGATCGCGATCCAGCTCGGCGAGCCGCGGCCGGGCACCGAGGCGTTCGCCGTGACGGTCGAGCTCGGTGGCCGCAAGGTCGACGCGACGGTGTCGAACCTGTCACTCGACGGCGTGCGGCTGGTCGTCGCCGAGCCGGTCGCCGAGGGCCAGCAGATCGACGTCTCGATCACGCCCGAGGGCGGCGCGCCGCTCGCGATCCGCGGCACCGCGGTGTGGGCGCAGCCGCGTGACGGCAAGACCGTCGTCGGCATCGCGTTCGGCAGCCTCGACGAGCGCGCGCGCGCCACGCTCGCGAAGCTGACGCAGTGGCACGTCGTCAAGGACGGCGAGCGCACGCGCGTCGTGCTGCGCGGCGACTTCACCGAGGCGACGCGCTTCGACGAGCTGCTCCCGGCGATGGTCGGCCGCGTCGTGTTCGACATGGCACAGGTCACCTACATGAACTCGCTCGGCGTCCGCGCGTGGTGCGAGTTCCTGCGTCAGGCCCGGATCCAGGGCTACGAGTTTCACGCGTGCTCCGTGCCGTTCATCCTGCAGGCCTCGATGGTCAAGGACGTGATCGGGCGCGGCACGGTGACCTCGTTCTTCGCGCCTTTCCACTGTATCGGCTGCGATCACCAGGAGGAGCGCTTGCTGCAGACCGCGGCGATCCTCGCCGCCGGGCTCGAGCCGCCGACGTTCAAGTGCCCCAACTGCGGCGGCCCGCTCGAGTTCGACGACCTGCCGGAGCGCTACTTCGCGTTCCTGCAGGACGATATAGACTAGGAGGCATGCGCAAGCTCTTCGTGCGATCGCTCGCGATCGCATTCGTCGGATTTGCGCTGCTGTTCGGGGGCGAGTTCTTCCTCGAGTGGCGACGTGCCGGGTTTCCCGGCTGGGGCGACGTCAGCTGGGCGGGGACGGCCAACAACAAGCTCGTCGACGTGCTGTCGCCGATGGCACGTGCGTACAACAACGTGCTCGCGATGCTGATCGGCACGATCGGTCTCGCCATCCCGCTCACGGCGAACATGCACACGCCGAAGCTGATCGAGATGTTCTTGCGCGACCGCATCAACCGCTACGTGCTGTCGTTCGTCGCGCTCGGCGCCGCGCACGTGTTGTGGGTGGACTACATCGTCGGTCCGAGGTTCGCGCCGACCTGGGCGATCCGGCTCGCGGTGTTCTTCGCGATGGCGGGCTGGGCGATCTTGCTGCCGTACTTCTTCTACGTCGTGCGGTTCGTCGATCCGTCGCGGCTCGTCATCCGGCTGCGCGACCACACGATGGCCATCGTCCAGCACGTCGCCGAGCGGAACATGGATCCGGCGGACGCGCAGACCGACATCTCGCGCGCGGTGAACCAGATCGGCACGATCATCATCAAGTCGCTCGACCGCAACGACCGCGACGTCGCCGCCGAGGGCACGTGGGCGATCAAGAACCTGCTCGACCACTACGACACGCACAAGTACCGCATGCCGAAGGAGTGGTTCGCGGTCGATCGCGCGGACTTCGTC
The DNA here is from genome assembly GCA_050257515.1 of Acidobacteriota bacterium. Lineage (GTDB taxonomy): Bacteria > Myxococcota_A > Polyangia > Haliangiales > Haliangiaceae > JABFXX01. Next base: position 5,899 of record JBLMXA010000163.1, read on the forward strand.
GGGCTCTCCGACGAGGCGCTCGAGATGCTGACCGAGAACAAGACCTGGTACGAGATGAAGTGCCTGCAGCAGATCGAGCACGGGTTCCTGCGTGCGCTGCACGGCGCGAACGACACGGTGTCGACGTTCTCGGACGCGACGCGCGTGATCGGCTGCCGCGCCGACCTGCACCACGACCAGCAGGCGCTGCGGCTGTGCATCCGGTTCTTCAACAACTACCTGCGCGAGGCGATCAAGGCGCGCAACCTGCGCGCGGTCTACGACGTGTTCCACCAGTACCGCCGGCTCGGCCGCGAGCTCGTCGATCGCCCCGAGTTCCTGCGCGACATCGGCAACCACTTCGCCTACTACGCGGTGATGGCGCGCACGTACGGCATGGTGTTCGCGCCGCAGCTCGCGCTGTTCGATCTCGGCTACGTCACGCGCCGCGCGTACGAGCGCGCGTCGCCGGCGGCGCCGGATCTGCTCAAGATCGCGCTCGGCATGCCCCACCGCAGCGGCAACGACCTCCACACGATGGCGGTCAAGGCGAAGATCATCCTCGGCGGCTTCTTCATCGAGAACAACCGCGAGGCCGAGGCCGAGCTCGTGCGCAAGAACCTGTGCGACGTCGACGGCGAGCACATCGAGCGCGCCGAGCAGGAGCTGCTCGCCGCCGATCGCGCGTTCTTCGAGGTCACCGACCGCCAGCTCAACCTCGAGTGGGTGCCGCCGGAGCGGCGCAAGCCGCTGCACGACTTCTGCGTGTCGCTGCAGCAGGCCGCGGCGTAAGCCGAGGATCTCCTTGGCCGAGCTCGTAAGCGTAAGCGCAAGCGTAAGCGTAAGCGGCACCGCACAACCGCGGCGGCGATCGGCCGATACCACCGCCATGCTGC
>JBLMXA010000164.1:0-2560 GCA_050257515.1 Acidobacteriota bacterium
GCCGGCGTGCGCGAAGTAGCCGACGAGCGGCAGCCCGATTGCCATGCCCGCGATCGCGCCCGCAAGTCCGAGCATCAGTGCCTCGACGAACATGATCGCGACGAGCCGGCGCGCGCTGACGCCCACGGCGGCGAGCACCGCGAGCTCGCGCCTGCGGTCGAGCACCGCGGCGAGCTGCGCGCTCGCGACGCCGAGCACCACGATCAGCAGGATCACGCCGCTGACGAAGCGAGCGGTCGCCTTCTCCTGTTCGGTGTGGCCGGATAGCTCCGGCGTGAGCTCGCTCCATGTCAGCACGTGATCTCCCTGCGCGACGCGCGTCGCGAGCGCGGCACGTGCTCCGGGCGTTTCGCGCCAGTTGGCGAGCACGATCGTGATCTCGCCCGCACCTGGTCGCGGCACGAGCTGCTCGACGTCGGCCAGGCCGACCTGACAGATCGTCGCGTCGAGCTCCTCGCTTCCGGTCGCGACCTCGCCGACGATCGTGAACATCGCGCTCTCGATGTGGCCGCCGGCACCGACCGCAGTCGCCAGGATCTCGTCGCCGACGCCGGCATCGAGCCGCTCGGCCACGGCCTTGCCGACGACCATCGTGCCGCGCTCGCCGTCGAGGAGGTATCGTCCTTGCCGCAGCGTGCGGACGAACTTGAAGGCGCGCTGCTCCGCGCTCGGCTCGACGCCGACCATCTCGACGGGCACGGCGTGCGTGCCCATCGCGAGCAGCACCTGGGCGCGCACGCGTGGTGTCGCGACGCTGACGCCCGGCAACTCCCGCGCCGCGGCGAGGTCCCTCTGCCAGTCAGCGAGCCGCAGCCGGACGTCGCGGTCGCGCTCCCACTGGGCGGGGACGACGCGCAAATGACCGATGCCGCTGTCCGCGCCGAGGCGCGCGATCAGCTCGTCGCGGCCGCGATTGATGCTCTCCATGAACAGCGCGAGCGCGCAGCCGATCGCGATGCCCGCGATCGAGAGCAACGTCCGGCGGAGGTTCCGCGTGACGCTTCGCCGGGCATATCGTGCGGTGACGAGGCTCATCACACCCTCAACGCCTCGACGGGCTGCAGGCGTGCCGCGCGGATCGCGGGCCACGCGGACGCGAGGAGCGACGTGACGACCACCGCGATCACGACGCGCGTGATGTCGACGAGGTCGAGCGTCGGATACAGCGTCAGCGACCAGCTCATCCCGGCGAACGACAGCTGTGTCGGGCCGCCACCGGTCACCTGCGCGAGATCGAACCCGTAGCGGTGCGTGAAGGCGACGATCGCGCCACCGATGCCGACGCCGATGCCGGCACCGACGAGGCCGAGCGCGAGCGACTCGAGGACGACCATGGAGACGATGCGCTTGGGGCGCGCACCGAGCGCGAGCACCATGCCGAGCTCGCGCGTGCGCTCGAACGTCGAGATCAGCATCGTGTTCGCGACCCCCGCCGCGGCAGCGACGAACACGAAGCCGAGCACGACGATCCAGCTGACATCGATCAGCTGGATGAGAGCGAGCAGCTCGGGTGCGAGCGCTCGCCAGTCGCGCACCTCCGCTCCGCGAAACGCGGACAACGAAGCGACGTGACGTGCGAGCTCGGTCGAGCTGCCCGAGTCGCGAGCGTGGATCACGATCTCGTGCACCTCGTCGCCCATCCCGAGGAATCTCTGGGCTTCGCCGAGCTCCATCACGATGCCCTGGCGGTTGACGAGGTCGACCTGCGTATCGACCAGCTCGCCGACGCGATAGAGATCGTTGGCGAGCGAGCCGTCGACGGCCTGGCCGACCAGTGCGAGCTCGTCGCCGACGCGCACGCCCATCGACGTGGCGAGCTTGCGGCCGATGGCAATGTTCCGGCCGGTCGCTCGCGTCTTCGCGGATGCGAGGAGTCCCATACGACCGGATTCGCGTTCCGGCTCGAGCCCGATGACGACGGCCGCGAAGCCTTCCTCGCCGACCGCGACGAGCACCGGGCCGTAGACGCGAGATGAGGCGGAGGCGACCGCGGGATCGCGGCGGAGCGCGGAGACCGCGGTGGAGGCATCGGGTAGCGTGCGGTCGATCGCGCGGTCCTTCCGCCAGCCCGCGGCGTGGACCTGGACGTCGCCGAGCATCGGTCCGGTGATCGTCGACACCATCCAGTCGCTGTAGGCGTGCAAGACGCCGTTGAAGACGAGGACGAGCGCGGTCGATAGCCCGATCGCGACGAGCGCGAGCGCCGTGCGGCGGCGATTACGCCACAGGTTGCGCCACGCGATGCGCGAGGTCGTCGCGCGCACGCATCACCGCCTTCGCTCCAGCCGGGACAGGCTGAACGTGTCATCGGAGACGTCGACGTCGAACGCGATGTCGAGGTAGCGCATCTCGGTGCGCTTGGATGGATCGTCCGCTGGCTGCACGACGACGTGCGTTGGAAGCGTGCGTCCACCGAGCTTCTTGATGTCGTCGAACGTCATCGTGCGTGCGAGTCGGTTCTTGCGATCGAAGTGCCGTTCCTCGAGAGGGAGAAGGTCATCGGATACGAGCAGCTCGATGCGCGCCCAGCGGCCGACCGCGCCGGGCTTGACGCTCAGGT
>JBLMXA010000165.1:0-4746 GCA_050257515.1 Acidobacteriota bacterium
CGGTCAGCACCTCGGCGAGCTCGCGCCACAGGCCGTAGGCCTCGCCGGCGCGGCGGACGTCGGCGAGCGTCTGGTCATCGGGCGCCACGTCGTGCGCGCGCCGCCACCAGCGGAACGCGCCCTTCGGATCGCCGAGCTTGTCGGCGGTCGCCGCCGCGATCCGCTGGACGAGCGCGCGCCGCTGCTCCGCGTAGGCAGGATCGTTGCTCGCGTCGCGCGACGGCACGCGCGCGAGCGCGCGCTCGACGAACTGGACGTGCTCCTTCCACCGGCCGAGCTTCGCGAGCAGATCGGCGGCCGCCGACAGCGCCTCGTCCTGCTCGGGATCGAGCTCGAGCACGCGCTTGAACGCCTGCAGCGCGCGCGTCGGGTTGCCGAGGCGATCGCGACAGATGAAGCCGATCTCGAGGCCGCGCGACACCTTCCGGACCGGCTCGGGCGACAGGTACATCTCGCGCTCGGCGATGCGCACCGCCGAGTCGAAGTCGCCGCGCGCCTCGTGCAGGCGGCGCAGCGCGGTGTGCGCCTCGAGGTGGTTCGGGTTGATCTCGGTGATCAGATGCTCGAGCACCTTGATCGCGTCGGCCTGCGCGCCGAGCCGCTCCTCGAGGATCGTCGCGCGCTCCATCGCGGCGTCGGCCGCCTTGTCGGGCTCGTCGCCGCCGACGTAGACGTCGATCTGGCGGCCGAGCACCTCGGCGAGCTCGCGCCACTTGCCGTGCTGCGCGTAGAGGCGGGCGAGCGCGTCGAGCGCGCTGCGGCTCTTCGGCGACAGCTCGAGCACGCGGTGCCACGCCTTGCTCGCGCGCGCCGGATCCTTGAGGTGGTGGTCGAGCACGCTCGCGTAGCGCTCGAGCTCGAGCGCGCGCATCGCCGCCTCGGGCGTGCCCGGGGCCGGCAGCGGGCGGCCGCCGTCGAGCCGCTCGAGGATCTGCGCGAGCTCCTGCCACCGTTCGGCGCGCTCGTAGAGCATCGCGAGCTGCGCGAGCGCGTCGGGATCCGACGGCGACGCGCGCATCGTCTGCTCCCAGCGGTCGAGCGCCGCGACGTCATCGCCGCGCTCGGTCGCGAGCTTCGCGAGGCGCTTGAGCAGCTTCGCGCGCTCGGCCGGGCTCGACGCCGCGGCCGCGTGATACTCGAGCGTCTGCTCGAGCCGCGGATCGCCCGCCTTCTCGAGCACGCGCTCCATGCGCTCGAGCGCGTCGCGATCGCCGGGCAGCAGCTCGAGCACCGCGCGCGACGCGTAGACGACGCCGTCGACGTCGGCGAGCCGCGTCTCGTAGATGATCGCGAGTCGCCGCAGCACGGTGAGCCGCTCGCTGCGCTTGGCGACCGGCCACTCCTTCGCCGCGTCGGGCGGCTTGCCGGCGCGCTTCATCTGCTCTTGCAGCCGCGCGAGATCGAGCTCGAGCTGGCGCTTGAGCGTGTTCGCGAGGCCGGCGTCGTCGCCTTCCTTCTCGTAGAGCTCGGCGAGCGCCTTGAGCGTCGCGTCGTCCTCGGAGCCCCCGGGGGCTCCGCCCCCGGATAATGATTCCGCCAGGACCTGCTCGTAGAGCTCGATCGCGCGGCGCGGCTCGAGCTGGCGCTCGCGATACGTCTGCGCCATCTTCTTGAGCGAGTGCATGCGCGTCACCGGATCGCCGGCCGACGCGACCTCGGTCTCGAGGCTGGTGACGAGCTGCTCCCACATCTTGCCGCGCGCGGTGAGCCGGCGCAGCGCCTCGGCGACCTTCGGCGAGCCCGGCTCGTACTCGCTGATCCGCTGCCACGCCTCGATCGCGCGCGGGATGTCGCCGAGCCGCAGCTCCGCGAGCTGCGCGATCTCCTCGAGCCGGTGCACGAGGTCCTCCGGCGCGGCGCCGGCGTCGCGCGCGTTGTCGAGCGCGAACTCGTAGAGATCGATCAGGCCGCGCCAGTCGCGGCGCTCGCGGAAGTGATCGACATAGCGCGCGAGCGCTTCCTCGTGCGTCGGCGACGCCTGCAGCGCCTGGTGGAGCAGCTCGGCCGCGCGATCGCGATCGCCGAGGTGCTCGCGCGCGATCGTCGCGAGCTCGAGGATCTCGCCGACGAGCAGGTCGGCGGGCACGTTCGGATCCTGGCCGAGCGCGGTCAGCTCCGCCTCCATCAGCTGGGCGAGCTTCTCCCACTCCTCGTCCTCGCGGAGCAGGTCCTTGAGCTCGCGCACGATCTTGCTGCCCGGCGGCTCGTACGCGACGAGCTCGGACAGCACCTCGACGAGGCCGTCGTGGTTCGGCAGCTGGGTGCGATAGAGCGCGGCGCGCCGGCGCAGCACCTCCATGCGCTCCGTCGGGTCCTGGACGACCGCGGTGCGGTGGCGCAGGATCCGATCGAGCTCGGCCCACTGCGAGCTCGTCGACAGCGCCTCCTCGAGCGCCTGCGAGCTGCCCTTCGCGTACGGGTCGACGCCGACCGCGCGGCGCAGGTAGTTGATGCCGGTCGAGTCGCCGCGCTCGACGCGCTTGCGGCCGAGCTCGACGAACAGCTCGCCGGCCTTGTGGCGCGTCTGCCCGTCGCGGAAGCTGGGACTCGCGTAGACCTCGGCGAGCGTCTCGGCGATCTCGAGCGAATTCGGATCGAGGCGCCCCGCCTCCTCGAGGTGGTTCGCCGCGGCCTCGAGGTCCTTGAGCTTGAGCGCGAGCTTGCCGAGCTCGAGCCGGATCTGCGCCTTGCGATCCTTCGCGCCGCCGGAAGCTCGATCAGACCCGAGCACCTCCAGCTCGGCCTGGTACAGCTTCATCACCATCGCGTCGTCGCCGAGCGAGCGATAGAGCTGGCGCGCGGCGTCGAGCGCCTCGGTGCGCTGCGGCTCGAGCTTCCACGCCTGCTGCCAGTGCCACAGCGCGCGATCGACGCGGCCGAGGTGATCGTTCCACAGCGTCGCGGCGCGGCGGTGATGCTGCGCGCGCCGCGCGACGATCTCGGGCTTGCGGCGGTTCGCGTCGCGCTTCGCGAGCTCGCCGAGCTCGGTCTCGAGGATCTCGACGGCGGCGGCCGCGTCGGTCGGCTCGACGATCTCGAGCAAGCGATCCGCTGCCCGATCGTTGGTCGGATCGAGCTCGAGCGCGGTGCGCAGGTACTCGATCGCGGTCGCGGTCTCGCCGAGCACCGCCATCGCCTCGCCGGCCTCCGACCACGCATCGGCGGCGCGCACCGGATCGCGCTCGTGCTGCGCCCACGTCGCGCACACGTCGGCCAGCAACTCGCCGCGGCCGGCCGTGCGCAGCTCCTGGCGGAGGGCGGCGAAGCCTTTCGGCTCCGGCTGCTGCCGGAACCGGACGACCTTCTCCTCCAGCGGGTCGACCTTCTCTGTGCGAAGCGTGTCGTCGGACATCCGCCCGGCGTCGACGATAACACGGGAGAGCCTGCGAGAATCGCTGGTTAGCCAGATTCTGGGCGACGATCCAGCCGTGAACGAACCGCGATCGGGACGCGATCACCGAGCGCGATGCGCGGGTGCTCGCCGCGCTCGCGTTCCACCTCGCGCGCTCGGCGCGCGGTCGGTGACGTCCGCTTACTTGGCGTGAAATCCGTTGTGGCTGATCCGCTCTCTTGACAGAGTATCCGTTACAGTGGATACCTGGTCAAGCCCTCGATGCACGACTTCACCCCTGTCCACGGCCTCGTCGGCGGCGTGCTGATCGCGCTGTCGCTCGCGCTCCTGCTGCTGTTCACGGGCCGGATCGCCGGCCTATCGGGCGTGCTCGCGAACGCGCTGCGCGGCGGCAACAGCGACGGCCCCTGGCGCACGTACTTCCTCGCCGGCATGCTGATCGTCGGCGGCGTGTTCGAGCTCGCGTCGCCTGCGACGTTCGAGGTGGGCCCGCGCGTGCCGCTGCCGATCGTCGCGCTCGCCGGCGTGCTCGTCGGCGTCGGGACGCGCGCGTGCAACGGCTGCACGAGCGGCCACGGTCTGTGCGGCGCGAGCCGGCCGTCGAAGCGCTCGATCGTCGCGACCGCGACGTTCTTCACCGTCGGCGTCGTCACCGCGACGCTGACCGGGATGATCGTGGGGCACGCGTGATCGGCAACCTGCTCGCGCTCGTCTGCGGCGGGCTGTTCGCGGCCGGCGTGTGCATCTCGGGCATGGTGCGGCCGTCGAAGGTGCTCGGCTTCCTCGACCTCGGCGGCGCGTGGGACGCGACGCTCGTGATCGTGATGGCGAGCGCGCTCGCGATCCACGTGCTCGCCTGGCGGCTCGTCAAGCAGGCCGCCGGCCCGCGCTTCGGCCGCGCGTTCCCCGCCTCGCCGCTGGCAAAGATCGATCTTCGCCTCGTCGGCGGCGCCGCGCTGTTCGGGATCGGCTGGGGGCTCGCCGGGTTCTGCCCGGGGCCGGCGGTCGTGTCGGTCGTGTCGGGCGCGCGCGCGTCGCTCGTGTTCGTCGGCGCGATGGCCGCCGCGATGGTCGTCTATCACCGCGCGACCGACACCGACGGCTGAGTTCGCGTACAGTCGCCGCATGCGGTGGCTCTCGCTCCTCGCGCTCGCGGCGTGCTCGTCGTCGACGAACGGCGATGTCGTCGGCCCGTTCAGCGGGCCGGTCACGCGCTACGCGGTCACCGCGATGACGCTGCCGGCCTCGGGCACCGACGCGCTCGCGCTCGGCGACGACCTCGACGGCGACGGCAACAACAACAACCAGCTCGGCGTCGTGTTCTCGGCGCTGACGTCGACCGGCGACGCGACGATGTACATCCCGCAGATGATCGCGTCGGGCGCGGTCGCGTC
>JBLMXA010000166.1:0-10557 GCA_050257515.1 Acidobacteriota bacterium
ACCGTCACCGTCACCGTCACCGTCACCGTCCACCGAGACCGGCCGCCACTTCGAGTCCGGCCTCGCGCTGCTCCGCACCAACCACCCCGCCGAGGCCGCACGCGAGCTCGGCCTCGCCGCCGATGCCGCGCCCGACGATCCACTGTCCGACGACGCCCGCTACTTCCAGGCCATCGCGTACACGAAGGCCGGCCGCAAGACCGAGGCCGAGCACGCCTACGTCGCGTTCCTCGACCACGCGCACACGTCGCTGCGCCGCGGCCGCGCTGCGGTCGCGCTCGCTCGCCTGATCGCCGAGCGCGGCGATGCGAAGTCCGCGCGCGCGTGGTTCGAGTCCGCGCTCGACGATCCTGATGCCGACGTCGCGGCGGCCGCGAAGGCCGGGCTCGCGGCGCTCCCGCGCTAAGCTCCGCGGATGTTCTCCGCCGATCGCTACGTCACCGCGCTGCGGTTCGCCGCCGGGCGCCACCATGGCCAGCTCGTCCCCGGCAGCGAGCTGCCGTACGTCGTGCACGTGACGTCGGTCGCGGCGGAGGTGCTCGCCGCGATCGCGGTCGACGCGGTCGGCGATCCCGATCTCGCCGTCGCGTGCGCGCTGCTCCACGACACGATCGAGGACACGCCGACGACGCGCGACGAGCTCGCGCGCGAGTTCGGCACCGCCGTCGCCGACGGCGTGCTCGCGCTGACGAAGGACAAGCGCCACGCCGATCCGATGGCCGATAGCCTGAGCCGCATCCAGGCGCAGCCGCGCGAGGTCTGGATCGTCAAGCTCGCCGATCGCATCACGAACCTCGCGACGCCGCCGCGGCAGTGGACGAAGGACAAGTGCCGCGCGTATCGCGCCGAGGGCCTCGCGATCGCCGACGCGCTCGGCCGCGCGTGCGCGGCGCTCGACGCCCGCCTCCGCGCGCGCGCGGACGCCTACGCGGCGTTCTGCTGACCGGCTTCGCCTCCCGATCGATCCATCGCACGTGCGGCGCAGATGCTAACTTACGGGCATGCGCCGGCTCGCCGATCTCCCGCCCACGCTGCGATACCTGGTGTACGCGCTGCTCGTCGTCGCCTTGCTGCTGCTGCTGCGCTGGATCGATCGCGAGGACGACGCCACCGCGGCGCAGCCGAGCGTCGAGATCCACCTGCTCGTGCGGCCGAGCTGGGTCGTCGGGCTCGAGGCCGCCGCGGCTCGGCCGCTGTTCCATCACGCCGCCACCGATCGCCGCGCGCGCTGGCGCCGCGTCGACGTGCCCGCCGATCGGCTCGCCGCCGAGCTCGCCGCGCTCGCCGCCGATCCCGCGATCGAGGAAGCGTTCGTCGAGCCCGCGGCCGCGCTGCCCGCCGCCGACCGCGAGGACAGCTGCCCGATCCACACGCCGTCGTTCGAGTCGTACCAGGGCTACCTCGGGCCCGCGCCCGAGGGCATCGACGCGCCCGCCGCCTGGCGCCGCGGCATCCGCGGCCAGGGCGTGTGGTTCGCCGACATCGAGGGCGGCTGGAACGCGGCGCACGAAGATCTGCCCGGCGATCGCATCACGCACGCCGGCGGCACTCCGATCGACAATCCACAGTGGCGCGCGCACGGCACCGCGGTGCTCGGCGAGGTCGTCGCCCGCGACAACGGCAAGGGCGTCGTCGGCATCGCGCCCGACGTCGAGCGCGTGTTCACGTCCTCGATCGGCGGCACGTCGATCGCCGATGCGATCGACACCGCGGCCGAGCGGCTGCGCGCTGGCGACGTGCTGCTGATCGAGCTCCAGCAGACCGGCCCGCGAGGGCGGTTCCTGCCGGTCGAGTACTGGGACGACAGCTTCGACGCGATCGCGGCGGCGACCGCGCGCGGCGTCGTCGTGATCGAGGCGGCCGGCAACGGCGCCGAGGATCTCGACCGGCGCATCTATCGCGGCAAGCTGTCGCGCAGCGGCCGCGACAGCGGCGCGATCGTGGTCGGCGCCGGCGGTCCGCCGCGGAGCGGCTTCTCCGATCGCGAGCGCCTCGACTTCTCCAACTACGGCTCGCGCGTCGACGTCCAGGGCTGGGGCCGCATGGTCGCGACGCTCGATTACGGCGACCTCCAGGCGTGCTCGGATCGCGTCGATCGCCACTATACGAACCTGTTCTCCGGGACGTCGAGCGCGTCGCCGATCGTCGCAGGTGCGGCGGTGCTGGTCGAGAGCACCGCCCGCGCGCGTGGCGGCGTGCTCGCGCCGCGGCAGGTGCGCGAGCTGCTGCGCGCGACCGGCACGCCGCAGGCCGGCGCACGCGCCGCGCAGGAGCCGATCGGCCCGCGCCCCGACCTCGCGCGCGCGCTTCCGGCGCTGGCGGAGTGAGCTGGGCCACGCTCGCGAGCAGCCCCGCTACGCCTGGTACAGCCACACGCGCAACAGCGACAGCAGCTGGTCGGCATCGACCGGCTTGGTGATGTAGTCGCTCGCGCCGGCCTCGAGGCACTTCTCGCGATCGCCCTTCATCGCCTTCGCGGTGAGCGCGATCACCGGCAGGTGCTTGCACTCGGGGCGCTCGCGGATCTTCCGCATCGCCTCGTAGCCGTCCATCTCCGGCATCATGATGTCCATCAAGACGACGTCGATCTCGGGATGCTCGTCGAGCTTCGCGAGCGCGCGCTTGCCGTTCTCGGCGTAGAGCACGTGCATCCTGTGGCCCTCGAGCAGCGAAGTCAGCGCGAAGATGTTGCGGAGGTCGTCGTCGACGACCAGCACGTTGCGCTCGGTGAGCTGCGGGTCATTCTTGGCGAGCCGGCGCAGCACGCGCTGCTTGCGCTCGGGCAGGTTGGTCTCCACGCGGTGGAGGAACAGCGCCGTCTCGTCGAGCAGGCGCTCCATCGTCGTCACGTCCTTGACGATCACCGTCTGCGCGAGCCCGTGCAGGCGCCCGCGATCCTCCGGCGTCAGCTCGCGGCCGGTGTACACGATCACCGGCAAGCGCCGGTGCCGCGGATCGGCCTTGATGCGCTCGATCAGGTCGAAGCCGTTCATGCCCGGTAGCCGGAGGTCGAGCACGACGCAGTCGAACGCGCGATCGGAGAGCGTCTGCAACGCCGTCTCCGCCGACGCGACCGTGGTCGTCTCGACGTCGCCCTCGCCGATCAGATCGGTGATTGCCTGGCTCTGCACCGGATCGTCCTCGATCACGAGCAGCTGCTTGACGCGCTTCTCGACGAACGCGCGCACGTTCGCGAGCCCGGACTTGAGGTCCTCGTGCGCCACCGGCTTCTGCAGGAAGCCGAGCGCGCCGCACTGCAGGCCGCGCCGCTCGTCGTCGAGCCCGGACACGATCTGGACCGGGATGTGGCGCGTCGCGGGATCGTGCTTGAGCCGGTCGAGCAGCACCCAGCCGTCGAGATCCGGCAGCCGCAGGTCGAGCGTGATCGCGTCCGGCTTGACGGTGCGCGCGAGCTCGAGTCCCTGCAGGCCACCGGTCGCGACGACGCCCTTGAAGCCCGACGCGCGGGCCATCTCGAGCATCGTCACCGCGAACGTCGGGTCATCCTCGATGACGAGCAGCACCTGATCGCCGGGCTCGAGCGTCGCGAAGTCATCCGGCACCGACGGCGCGAGCACCGGTGGGACTGGGACCTCGGGCTCGGGCGGCAAGACGTTCTGCGTCACCGGTTCCGGCGGCGACAGCTCGAACACCGGGGGCGGCACCGCCTGCATCGCGCGCGGCCGCATTTCGCGCTGGCGGTACACGGTGGGCAGGTACATCGTGAACGTGCTGCCCTGGCCGGCGACCGAGTCGACGCGCAGCTCGCCGCCGAGCAGGCCCGCGATCTCGCGAGAGATCGCGAGGCCGAGGCCGGTGCCGCCGTACTTGCGGCTCGTCGAGCCATCGGCCTGCGTGAACGGCTCGAAGATCATGCGCTGCTTGTCGGGCGGGATGCCGATGCCCGTATCCGCGACCGAGAACGCGATGACATCGGTCGCCGCGCGCGAGATCCGCAGCTTGACGCGGCCGCGCTCGGTGAACTTGATCCCGTTCGAGAGCAGGTTGCGCAGCACCTGCCGCAGCCGCATGTCGTCGGTATCGATCGTGGGGGGCAGCGCCTCGTCGAGCTCGACGCCGAACGCGAGGCCCTTCTCCTCGGCGACCTGGCGGAACGTCTGGTCGACGTAGTCGCGCAGGTTCGACAGCCGGACCTGGCCGACCTCGACCGCCATCGTGCCCGATTCGATCTTCGCGAGATCGAGGATCTCGTTGATCAGCGTCATCAGATCGGTGCCCGCCTGGCGGATCGTCTCCGCGTAGCGGATCTGCTTGTCGCTGAGGTTACCCTCGCCGTTGTCGGCGAGCTGGCGTGACAGGATGAGCAGCGAGTTGAGCGGCGTGCGCAGCTCGTGGCTCATGTTCGCGAGGAACTGGCTCTTGTACTTCGACGTCAGCGCGAGCTGCTCCGCCTTCTCCTCGAGCTCCTGCCGCGCGAGCTCGACCTGGCGGTTCTTCTTCTCGACCTCCGCCTTCTGCTCGGTGAGCTGGTGCGCCTTCTCCTCGAGCTCCTCGTTGGTCTGCTGCAGCTCCTCCTGCTGGCTGCGCAGCTCCTCGGTGAGCGACTGCGACTGGCGCAGCAGCTCGTCGGTGCGCATCGTCGCCTCGATCGTCGCGATCACGATGCCGAGCGACTCGAGCATCTGGTCGAGGAACGCGAGCTGGATGTTCGAGAACTTCTCGAACGACGCGAGCTCGATCACGCCCTTGACCTCGCCTTCGAACAGGATCGGCACCACGACGATGGAGTGCGGGGGCGCCTCGCCGAGCGCGCTCGTGATCTGGATGTAATCGCTCGGCACCGTGTTGACGACGATCCGCTTGCCCTCGAGCGCCGCCTGGCCGACCAGGCCCTGGCCGAACCGCCACACGTTCGCGATGTTCTTGCGGTCCTGGTACGCGTACGACGCGAACAGCCGCAGGCCCTGACCCTCCTCGTCAGTCTCGGTCATGTAGAACGCGCCGTGGTGCGCGTTCACGAGCGGCGCGAGCTCGTTGAGGATCTGGCGCGCGACCGTCAGCAGGTCGCGCTGGCCCTGCAGCATGCGCGTGAACCGCGCGACGTTCGTCTTCAGCCAGTCCTGCTCCTGGTTGACCTTCGTCGTCTCCGCCAGCGAGCGGATCATCTGGTTGACGGTGTCCTTGAGCTGCGCGATCTCGCCGCGCGCGTCGACGGTGATCGATCGCGTCAGGTCGCCTTGCGTCACCGCGGTGGCGACGTCGCGGATCGACCGCACCTGGTTCGTCAGGTTGCCGGCGAGCTCGTTGACGTTGTTCGTCAGGTCGCGCCACACGCCGGCGGCGCCGGGGACGTCGGCCTGGCCGCCGAGGCGGCCGTCGACGCCGACATCGCGCGCGACGCCGGTCACCTGCTCGGCGAACGTCGACAGCGTGTCGATCATGTTGTTGATCGTGTCGACGAGCGTCGCGATCTCGCCGCGGGCGGCGAGGTTCAGCTTGCGATCGAGATCGCCGTTGGCGACCGCGGTGACGACGGTCGCGATGCCGCGCACCTGCTCGGTCAGGTTGCGCGCCATGACGTTGACGTTGTCGGTCAGCTCGCGCCACGTGCCGCTGACGCCGCGCACCTCGGCCTGACCGCCGAGCACGCCCTCGAGGCCGACCTCGCGGGCGACGCGCGTCACCTCGGACGCGAACGCGCCGAGCTGATCGACCATCGTGTTGATCGTGTTCTTGAGCTGCAGCAGCTCGCCGCGAACCTCGACGGTGATCTTCCGCGTCAGGTCACCGTTCGCGACCGCGGTCGTCACGTCCGCGATGTCGCGGACCTGGTTCGTCAGGTTCGACGCCATCTGGTTGACGTTGTCGGTGAGCTCCTTCCACGTGCCGGCGACCCCGCGCACCGCGGCCTGGCCGCCGAGCTTGCCCTCGACGCCGACCTCGCGCGCGACGCGCGTCACCTCGTCGGCGAACGACGACAGCGTGTCGACCATCGTGTTGATGACGTTCTTGAGATCGAGCAGCTCGCCGCGCACCTCGACCGAGATCTTGCGCGTCATGTCGCCGCGCGCGATCGCGGTGGCGACCGCGGAGATGTCGCGGACCTGGTTGGTCAGGTTCGACGCCATCTGGTTGACGTTGTCGGTCAGCTCCTTCCACGTCCCGCGCACGCCCTCGACCGACGCCTGGCCGCCGAGCTTGCCCTCGGTGCCGACCTCGCGCGCGACGCGCGACACCTGGTCGGCGAACGCGGAGAGCTGCTCGACCATCGTGTTGACGGTGTTCTTGAGCTCGAGGATCTCGCCCTTCGCCTCGACGACGATCTTCTGCTGCAGATCGCCGTTCGCGATCGCGGTCGCGACCTTCGCGATGTTGCGCACCTGATCGGTCAGGTTCGCGGCCATCGAGTTGACGGCGTCGGTCAGGTTGCGCCACGTGCCGAGCACGCCGCGCACGTCGGCCTGACCGCCGAGCCGGCCCTCGGTGCCGACCTCGCGCGCGAGCCGCGTCACCTGATCGGCGAAGCTGGACAGCTGATCGACCATCGTGTTGATCGTGTTCTTGAGCTCGAGGATCTCGCCCTTCGCGTCGACCGTGATCTTCCTGGTCAGATCGCCGCGGGCGACCGACGTCGTCACCTCGGCGATGTCGCGGACCTGGTTCGTCAGGTTGCGCGCCATGCCGTTGACGTTGTCGGTCAGCTCCTTCCACGTGCCGCGAATGCCCTCGACGCTCGCCTGACCGCCGAGGCGGCCCTCGGTGCCGACCTCGCGCGCGACGCGCGTGACCTCGCCGGCGAACGCGCTCAGCTGATCGACCATCGTGTTGAGCGTCGCCTTGAGATCGAGCACCTCGCCGCGGGCGTCGACGGTGATCTTCCTCGACAGGTCGCCGGCGGCGACCGCGCGCGCGACGTCGGCGATGTTGCGGACCTGGTTCGTCAGGTTCGACGCCATCGAGTTGACGTTGTCGGTCAGCTCCTTCCAGATGCCGCTGACGTCGCGCACCTGTGCCTGGCCGCCGAGCACGCCCTCGGTGCCGACCTCGCGCGCGACGCGCGTCACCTCGGACGCGAACGCGTTGAGCTGATCGACCATCGTGTTGATCGTGTTCTTGAGCGTGACCAGCTCGCCGCGCGCCTCGACCGTGATCTTCCGCGTCAGGTCGCCGTTCGCGACCGACGTGGTCACCTCGGCGATGTCGCGGACCTGGTTCGTCAGGTTGCGTGCCATCTGGTTGACGTTGTCGGTCAGCTCCTTCCAGATGCCGCTGACGTCCTTGACGTCGGCGGTGACGCCGAGCGTGCCCTCGGTGCCGACCAGGCGGGCGACGCGCGTCACCTCGGCGGAGAACCGACCGAGCTTGTCGACGGTCGCGTTGATCGTGTTCTTGAGCGCGAGGATCTCGCCGCGCGCGTCGACGCCGATCTTCTTCGACAGGTCGCCGGCGGCGATCGCGGTGATCACCTCCGCGATGTTGCGCACCTGCGACGTCAGGTTCGACGCCATGCCGTTGACGTTCTGCGTCAGCTCGCGCCACACGCCCGACACGTCGGCGACCTCGGCCTGACCGCCGAGCACGCCCTCGGTGCCGACCTCGCGCGCGACGCGCGTCACCTCGGCGGCGAACGCGCTCAGCTGATCGACCATCGTGTTGATCGTGTTCTTGAGCGACAGGATCTCGCCCTTCGCCTCGACGGTGATCTTCTTGCCGAGATCGCCGGCCGCGACCGCGCTCGTCACCTCGGCGATGTTGCGGACCTGGAACGTGAGGTTGTTCGCCATCGAGTTGACCGACTCGGTCAGCTCGCGCCACACGCCGGACACGCCGCGCACGGTCGCCTGACCGCCGAGCCGGCCCTCGGTGCCGACCTCGCGGGCGACGCGCGTCACCTCGTTCGCGAACGCGCGCAGCTGCTCGACCATCGTGTTGATCGTGTTCTTGAGCTCGAGGATCTCGCCCTTGACGTCGATCGTGACGGTCTTGCTCAGGTCGCCCTGCGCGACCGCGGTCGTCACGCGCGCGATCTCGCGCACCTGCGACGTCAGGTTCGACGCCATCAGGTTCACCGAGTCGGTGAGATCCTTCCACACGCCCGACACGCCCTGGACGCGAGCCTGCGCGCCGAGCTTGCCTTCGCCGCCTACCTCGAGCGCGACGCGCGTCACCTCGCTGCCGAACTGCGACAGCCGCGCGACCATGCCGTTGACGATGCGCGCGTGGCGCAGGAACTCACCGCGCCGCGGCCCGTTGCCGCCGTCGTCGAGATGCATCGTCTGCTCGAGATCGCCGCGGGCGACCGCACTGACGACGCGCGCGATCTCGTTCGCGTGACCCGTCAGGTCGTCGATCACCGCGTTGACCGAGGTGATGTACTGCGACCACCCGCCGGTCGCGCTGAACCGCCGCACGCGCCGCTGCGCCTGCCCGTACTTGCCGACCGCGAGCGAGACGTCGGCTGACTCGTCCTTGATCGTGCGCACCATCTCGACGAGCTCGTTGAACGTCTCGGCGATCTGCCCGTCGACGCCGGTCATGTCCTCGCGCAGCTTCGCGTTGAAGTCGCCGCGCTTGAACGCGCGCAGCGCGGCGAGCAGCTCGCGCCGCTCGATCTGCTCGGGGCTCCCCTTGCGCGCTCGCGGCGCCGCCGGCTTCGCGCTCGTTCCGTTGCCATTTCCCCCGCTGGGCTTCGGAGTGTCGACGGTAGTCATTTATTCCTCTTTGCCGTACAGCGCGCGCATGATCTTGTCGGCGCTCGCGGGCTTGACGATGTGGGCGTCGAAGCCTGCGTCGAGCGCGTGCGCGCGATCGGCGGCCTGGCCGTAGCCGGTCATCGCGATCAGGCGGAGCTTGTGCTTCGGAATGTCGCGGCGCAGCGCGCGCGCGACCTCGTAGCCGTCCATGTCGGGCAGCCCGATGTCGATCAGCGCGACGTCGGGTTGCTCCCTGCGGATCGTCGCGAGCGCGGAAGGGCCGTCCTCGACCGTGATCACGTCGTGGCCCTTCATCCGCAGCAGGTCGGCGACCAGCTCGCGCAGGTCGGCGGCATCGTCGACGACCACCGCGCGCAGCGGGCGCGCGTGTGGCTCGGTCGTCGTGCGGTTGCCCGCGTGCTTCTCGACCGTCGCGTCGTCGGCGAGCGGCAGCCGCACCTCGAACGTCGCGCCCTTGCCGGGACCATCGCTCATCGCGTGGATCGAGCCCTGGTGGAGCTCGACGAGCCGGCGCGCGAGACCCAGGCCGAGACCGAGGCCGCCGCCGCCGTCGGGCGTCGTGCGCTCCTGCACGAACATGTCGAAGATCTTCGGCAGCAGCGCCGGCGCGATGCCGCGGCCGTTGTCGGTGATGCGGACGACCGCCTGGCCGTGCGAGACGCCGTGGCGGATCGCGATCGCGCCGCCGGCGTCGGTGTAACGGATCGCGTTCGAGAGCAGATTGCAGAGCACCTGGATCAGCCGCACTGGATCTCCATGAACGAACGCCGGATCGCCGCCGCTCTCGACGTTCAGCGTGTGGTGGCGCGCCTCCGCCGAGTGGCGCGTCGACGCCACCGCCTCGTCCACGATCGAGTCGAGCGTGACGACCTCGCGGCGGAGCTCGAGCTTGCCGGTCTGGAACCGCGCGACGTCGAGCAGGTCGTCGACGAGGCGGCCGATGTGGTGGACCTGGCGGCGGATGATGCCGCGCACGCGCTCGGGCACCGGCTTGCCGGCCTCGTGCTCGATCAGCTCGACGGCCGTCTGCAGCGGCTGCAGCGGGTTGCGCAGCTCGTGGGCGAGGATCGCGAGGAACTCGTCCTTGCGGCGGTCGTCCTCCTCCATCTGCTTCATCTGCCGCTCGAGCGACTCGGCCTCGAAGCGCTTGCGCTGCATCTGCAGCTCGCGCTCGTGCGCGCGCGCCTGCGACGCGCGCAGCTCCTCGGCCTTGTCGTGCAGCTCGATCGTGCGCTCCTGGAGCGTGATGAACACGGTCGCCTTCGCGCGCAGCACCTCGGGGCGGATCGGCTTGATCAAGAAGTCGAACGCACCGAGCTGATAGCCGCGCAGGATCTCGTCGTCCTGCCACGACAGCCCGGTGACGAAGATGATCGGGGTCGCGCGGTTGCGCGCGCGCGAGCGGACCAGCCGCGCGGTCTCGAAGCCGTCCATGCCGGGCATCGCGACGTCGAGGATGATCAGCGCGAAGTCCTGTTCGAGCAGCCGCGCCAGCGCCTCCACCCCCGAGCGCGCGGTCACGAGCTTGCGGCCGAGCTGGGACAGCGCGGCCTCGATCGCGATCAGGTTGGTCTCGTTGTCGTCGACGACCAGGATGTCGCGGCCGTACGTCAGCAGAGCGGCGCCATCGCTCTCGTCGGAGTCGACGAGCAACTCGGGCAGCTCGTCGTCGTAGTCGGCGGACGCGACTTCGGTCATGGCGCACACCGTGGATCGTTCACTCCGGATGCGGGAGCGGTTTTCACGACGGGCACCCTCGACAGCATCTCGCGCGCGAGTTGCACGCCATGTGCCTGTGGTTTCGGGAGAGTGGGCGCGCGAGTACGCGCAGTTCGGTATCCAGACCGAGCGCTCCCGCACGGTGGGCGCGGGCGCGCGGCCG
>JBLMXA010000167.1:0-6067 GCA_050257515.1 Acidobacteriota bacterium
CATCATCCTCGGCACCGCGCCGGGCGAGCGCATCAACCGCCCGCGATTCGGCTGCCAGATCCACGACCTCATGTTCGCCCCGAACAACCCGAGCACGTCGGCGCGCGCCGAGATCTACTGCGAGGAGGCGATCTACAAGTTCGAGCCGCGCATCGAGAAGGTGTCGTGCCGGGCGGCCGCGAATCGCGACGAGCCGAACCGTCTCGACATCCGCATCGAGTACGTGATCGCCGGCAAGAACGAAAAGCGAAACCTCGTGTTCCCGTTCTACCTGAAGCATCAGGACGAGGAGCCGGAGCCTCTCGATCAACAAGAGGGCGTGTAAAGGCCACGCTGCACCATGATCCCACCGCCTAAGCTCGACGACCGCACCTTCCACGACATCGTGGAAGAAGCCATCTCGATGATCCCGCGCTACGCGCCGGAGTGGACCAACCACAATCCGTCGGACCCGGGCATCACGCTCATCGAGCTCGCTGCGTGGATGACGGACCTCTTGATCTACCGGCTCAACCAGGTCCCCGACAAGAACTACGTCGCGTTCTTGAACCTGCTCGGGATCAAGCTGCGCGCGCCGCGCTCGGCGAAGGCGCTGACGCGGTTCGCGCTCGTCGAGGGCGCGACGAAGCAGCGCGTGCCGCTGGGCACGCAGGTGTCGACGCCGCAGGCGACCGAGGAGCACGTCGTCACGTTCGAGACCGCGCGCGACGTCGTCGTCACCACCGCGCGCCCCGACCGCTGCTTCTCGTACTTCGACGAGGCGTACTCCGAGAACAGCCGGTTCATCGACCCGGCGCCGGGCTTCACCGACTCGTTCGAGATCTTCGCCGGCGCGCAGCGCATCGAGCGGTTCCTGTACCTGTCCGATCAGCGGTTCGCGAACACCGGCGACGCGTCGCTGCTGCGCATCTTCCTCGGCACGCCCGAGCGCGGCGGCCGCGACCTCGCGCGCCTGCTCGAGTGGGAGTACTGGGACGGCGCGCGCTGGCGCGAGATGGAGCCGGCGCAGATCGACGTCGATCGCGGCGAGGTCGCGTTCCTCGGCCCGCTCAAGTTCAAGGAGACCGAGGTCAACCACATCGAGGGCCTGTGGGTGCGCGGGCGGCTCGCCGAGGTGCCGCAGTCGCCCGAGGACACCGAGATCGACACGATCCGCGCCCGCGTGGAGGTCGTCGGCGAGGGCCTGCTGCCGACGCAGGCGTACGCGAACCTCGACAACAACGCGTTTTTGCAGCTCGACCTGTCCAAGAACCTCTACCCCTTCGGCAAGGATCCGAAGATCGACTGCATGCTCTACCTCGCGTGCGACGAGCTGATGCAGACCGCCGACGCGTACATCTCGATCGAGATGGCGCTCGCGGACTCGACGATCATCCCGCGCCCGAACCCGAGCGACCAGCTGGTGCTCGCGTGGGAGTACTGGGACGGCAAGCGCTGGCGCCACCTCGGTCGCACCGCGCCGCGCGGCGCGCTGCCCGGCGCCGGCGACGAGCTCGGCTTCCACGACGACACCAAGGCGATGTCGCAGACCGGCACGGTGAGCTTCCGCCGCCCCAAGGACATGGAGGAGCTCGAGATCGCCGGCGTGAAGAAGCGCTGGGTGCGCGTGCGCATCGAGAAGGGCGATTACGGCGAGCAGGGCACGTACACGCTCGAGAACGAGAAGTGGGTGTTCAAGGACGACCGCCCGCTGCGGCCGCCCGCGCTGCGCACGCTCGTGCTCCGCTACCGCGAGGACTACCGCGACGTCCGCCACGTGCTCGCGTTCAACGACTTCCAGTACACCGACTGCACCGAGGTCGCGCGCACCGACTTCACGATCTTCCAGCCGTTCCAGGCCAAGCCGGAGGAGTCGCCCGCGCTGTACATGGGCTTCACGGCCAAGCCGCCGAACGATCCGCTCGGGCTCTACTTCCAGCTCGAGGAGGAGCTCGGCCTCGGGTCGCTGCCGACCGACGAGGCCGAGGTCGCGACCGGCGATCTCGAGAAGTACGAGGCGATGCGCCGGCTCAAGTGGGAAGGCGGCCAGCGCGTCGTGTGGGAGTACTGGGACGGCCGCGAGTGGGAGCCGCTCTCGGTCGACGACGAGACGCAGGGCTTCACCGCCAGCGGCTTCGCGTTCTTCATCGCGCCCGACGACTGGGTGATGTCGGCGAAGTTCACCGAGGACCGGTTCTGGCTGCGCGCGCGGCTCGAGCAGGGCGGCTACGTCAAGCCGCCGCGCGTGAAGATGGTCGTCACGAACGCCATCGACGCGTACAACCACGAGACGATCCGCGGCGAGATGCTCGGCTCCTCCGACGGCTCGCCGATGCAGACGTTCAAGTTCCTGCGCGGCCCGCTGCTCGCCGACGAGGTGATCGAGGTCCGCGAGCGCAACGCGCCGCCCGCCGAGGAGATCGCCGATCTCGGTGCCGACGCCGTCCGCAAGGTGGAGCCCGACAATCCGCAGAACAACGAGGTGTGGGTGCGCTACAAGCGCGTCGACAGCTTCTTCGCGTCGGGGCCGCGCAGCCGCCACTACATGCTCGACTACGTGTCGGGCCAGCTGACGTTCGGCGACGGCCGCCGCGGCATGGTGCCGCCGGAGATCAAGAACGGCATCGTGTCCAAGTCGTACCGGATCGGCGGTGGCGCGCTCGGCAACGTCAACGCGTACACGCTGACCTCGCTCGGCCGCGCGCTCGCGTACATCGAGACCGTGACGAACCCGCTCCCCGCCACCGGCGGCGCCGATCGCGAGACGATCGACGAGGCCAAGGCGCGCGCGCCGTTCACGATCAAGAGCCGCGATCGCGCGGTGACGACCGAGGACTACGAGATGCTGGCGCTGCGCGCGTCGACGCAGCTCGCGCGCGCGCGCTGCGTGCCGGATCGCTCGAACCGCGGCCACGTCACCGTCGCGCTGATCCCCAAGGCGGACACGCGAGGCGACGAGATGATGCGCCGGCTCGTGCCCTCCAACGAGGTCATGCGCTACGTCAAGAACTACCTCGACGAGCGCAAGCTCGTCGGCACGGTCCTCAACGTGGTGCGCCCGCGCTACAAGGACATCTCGGTCCGCGTCGTTCTCATCCGGCGCTCGGTCGGAACCAGCGACCGCCTGCGCAAGGACATCGAGCAGAAGCTGCGGCGGTTCCTGCACGCGCTCGTCGGCGGCAAGGACGGCAAGGGCTGGGAGTTCGGCCGGCCGGTGCTCAAGTCCGAGCTGATCCACCTCGTCGAGGAGGTGCCCGGCGTCGAGGGTGTCGACGCGCTCGACATCCGCGACGAGCAGCGCAACGTCGGCATCGAGCACCTGAGGCTCGACGAGGACGAGCTGCCGTTCCTCGTCCACGTCGTGATCGCGGAGAAGGTCCGGGACGACATCAAATGACAAAGCGGTGCCTCGCCAGGAGATCGACAGCTGCGCGCCGAAGGCGCGTTGGCGAGCGCTGCGAAGCAGCGCGACGTGAGACGCCGCCCGCGCGGGGCGGGCGAGCCAGGTAATGGTCACCGAGGCCCTCAATCGCCGCGTGGTGCGCGTGCCCGACGTCGTCGGGCGCCCGCTCAACAAGGCGAAGATCGTGATGGAGGACGCCGGCCTGCGCCGGATCGTCGTGCTGTATCGCGAGAGCTACGAGGATCGCGACACCGTGCTCGAGCAGCGGCCCGCGCGCGGTCAGATGGTCTACGAGACCAGCGAGGTCACGATCTGGATCGCGCGCCGCGGCTACCTCGAGCACCTGCCGGCGATCTACCGCCGCAGCGACGCGGTCGGTCGCAACCTCGTCCGCGACCTGTGCTTCCTGTTCGAGCACATGTTCGACTCGGTCGAGCGCAACCTCGACGACGGCTGGCGGTTCTACGACCCGCACGTCGCGCCGGTCGAGTTCCTCGACTGGCTGTCGGGCTGGACCGCTTTCACGATCGATCTCGACTGGCCCGAGGAGCAGAAGCGTGCGCTGGTCAAGCGCGCCGTCGATCTCTACCGGATCCGCGGCACGCGGCGCGGCATGGCGCTGTTCCTCAAGCTGTTCACCGGCCACGAGCCCGAGATCCAGGAGAACACCTGGCCGTTCAAGGGCTTCCGGATCGAGGGCGAGGGCGCCGAGCAAGGCGCCCGGATCGCGCTCGACTCGGTGATCTTGCCGCCCGTCGAGCTCGCGCACTGCTTCGTCGTGACGATGCCGATCAGGTTCGAGGACGTGACGCCCGAGCTCGTGATCCGCATCCACCACATCATCCAGCTCGAGAAGCCGGCGCACACGCACTACTATCTGCAGTTTGCGGAGGAGAAGGGCGACGTCGAGCTGCGCGAGTTCTTCGCGATCGGCCTGCGTTCCGGCATCGGGATCGGAGCCGAGGTCGTCCAGACAGCCGAGACGCCGCCGGCCGGTGACAAACCCAAAGAAGACAAGTCATGAGCGAGCAAGTCCAGGGATTCAAGCGCATCAACTTCTTCAAGGGCTTTCTCACCACCGAGAAGGACTGGAACGACGCCGAGCGCTACCACATCGACAAGCGGCGGCTGCACAACCGCATGCTGCACTCGCCGGGCATCGTCTACGGCTACGCCGCGGACCTGCGCGTCAACGCGCGCGCGCGCGGCGATCTCAGCGTCGAGGTGCAGCCGGGCTACGCGATCGACGGCATGGGGAACGACCTCATGATCTTCGACGCGACGATCCGCAACATCAACCTCGAGGAGTTCCGGCTGCCGCAGACGATCTACATCGTGCTGCGCTACTACGAGGAGCTCACCGACTTCATCGCGTACAAGGAGAACCTCGAGTACAAGGGCCATCGCCGCGTGCTCGAGTCGTGCAAGGTCGAGCTGTCGCAGACCGAGCCCGACATCATGCGCGAGGTCGAGCTCGCCCGCATCTACCTCGAGAAGGGCGTCAACCGGATCCGCGACGCGCGCGATCCGTTCGCGCCCCAGGCGAACGAGATCGACATGCGCTACGTGCCCAAGGGCGGCCTGTCGGGCTCGATGCTACCGGGCCACATGCGGCTGCGCCTCGAGCAGCTGCTGCACCAGGTGCGGCGC
The DNA here is from genome assembly GCA_050257515.1 of Acidobacteriota bacterium. Taxonomy (GTDB): domain Bacteria; phylum Myxococcota_A; class Polyangia; order Haliangiales; family Haliangiaceae; genus JABFXX01. The sequence continues at coordinate 5,033 of JBLMXA010000167.1, forward strand.
GGCGCGATCGAGTACACGCGGCGCGGCGTGGTCAGCGCGCACGATGTCGTGCAGGCGTGCAACACGGCGCTGATGCTGATGTTCGCGAACCAGGTCGACCTGCGGAACGTGTTCGACGTGTTCAAGCTCGTGATCGACACCGAGGGCGAGATGTCGCTCGACGTCGACGTCCATCACCCGACGATCGCGCAGAAGAAGGAGTTCTCCGAGTACCGCCGCCAGGTCGAGATCCTGCGCGGCCTGCTCGCCGAGAACAAGAACAACAACGAGGCGTTCATGAACCTGATCGCGTATCAGGCGAAGTGCGCCGAGATCGCGGCCGCGGCGGTCGCCGGCGAGAAGCCGGTGATGATCGCGCCGGAGGAGAAGAAGGAGCAGAAGATCGCGGACATCAAGGACTGGGAGGGCGTCAAGACGATGCCGCAGCCCAAGCCCGAGATGGATCTCGAGGGCATCAAGTGGGTGCTCGTCGACGAGATCGAGATCCTCAACAAGGAGTCCGAGGACAAGCACATCTTCACGATCAAGGAAGCGAAGGACTCCTACCGCTCCCGCCAGAAGCTCAAGTACCCCGACGGCACGACCGTCGAGGACACCGGCCGTGCCCACGTCGACGGCTACAGCGAGTTCAAGCTGCTGAACATCACGGCCGGGCGCCCGGTGGTGATCCTGCGCCGCATGGACTACGTGTACGGCGACTACGAGCTGGAGATGAGCGTCAACGGCAAGAAGGTGAGCATCGTGTCGTGTGTAGGTACCGACCGCGTCCACCGCTGGCGCAACTGGCCGGCGATGATCCCGCAGGACGCCGTCACCGACGGCACCCTGCTGGTCCGCCAGCAGTCGATCACGGCGGGCCGCGACATCAACATGTTCCACATCTGGGTCTACCAGCCGAAGTAACGGCGTCGGGCCCGCTGGTCCGATGCTAGAATACCGCGCGAGGGAACATGTTGATGTCGCGGCCCGCCGTGATCGACTGCTGGCGGACCAGCAGGGTGCCGTCGGTGACGGCGTCCTGCGGGATCATCGCCG
>JBLMXA010000168.1:0-3264 GCA_050257515.1 Acidobacteriota bacterium
AGTCCGCGCTGCTCGAGGCGATGAGCGAGGGCCAGGTCTCGATCGACGACGCCACGCACGAGCTGCCGCGGCCGTTCATGGTGATCGCGACGCAGAACCCGGCCGAGCACTACGGCACGTATCCGCTGCCCGAGTCGCAGATGGATCGCTTCCTGTTGCGCGTGTCGCTCGGCTATCCGCAGAAGGCGATCGAGCGCGAGCTGCTGCGCGATCGCGCCGGCGCCGATCCGATCACGACCTTGCAGCCGGTCGTCGATCTGTCGGCGGTGACGCGCCTGCAGGACTCGGTCGAGACGATCCGCGTCGAGGACGCGCTGCTCGACTACGCGATGCACGTCGTCGAGGAGACGCGGCGCCATCCGGCGATCGCGGTCGGCATCTCGACGCGCGGTGCGCTCGCCTGGTACCGCGCCGCGCAGGCCGCCGCGCTCGCCGCCGGCCGCGACTTCGTCGTGCCGGACGACTTCAAGGGCCTCGCGCTGTCGTGCCTGGCGCACCGCCTCGTGCTCGCCCAGGCCCACGACTCGCTCGGCCGCGCCCGCAGCGACGGCGAGCGCGCGATCACCGACATCATCAGCCGCGTGCCCGTCCCGACGTGAGCCCGCCCCGCCCTCGCTGGTGGACGCGGTTGCGCAGGCGGTTCCGGCCGCCGCGGCGGCTGTCCTTCACGCGCGAGGGCCGCATCATCGTGCTGCTGTCGGTCGGCGTCGGGTTCGCCGCGATCAACACCGGCAACAACCTGCTGTACCTGCTGCTCGGCTGGCTACTGAGCTTCATCATCGCGTCGGGCGTGCTGTCGGAGATGACGCTGCGCCAGCTCACGGTCGACCGCCGGCCGCCGCCACGGATCTTCGCCGGCGAGCCGTTCCTGATGGAGGTCGTGATCCGCAACGGCAAGGCGAAGCGCGCGTCGTACTCGATCGAGGTCGAGGACCTGCAGGGCAGGACGCCGATCGACAAGCGCTGCTACTTCCTCAAGATCCCCGAGGGCAAGTCGCAGCGCACGTCGTACCGCCACACGTTCGTGCGGCGCGGCGGCTACACGCTCACCGGCTACCGGCTCGCGACGAAGTTCCCGTTCGCGCTGTTCCGCAAGTCGCGCGACGTCGAGGCGCCGCTCGAGATCGTCGTGTATCCGGCGCGCGTGCCGGTGCCACGGCCGCCGCCGCGCGCGGCCACGCGCGGGGAAGCCACGGCCGACCGGCTCGGGCGGAGAGGCGAGTTCTTCGGCCTGCGCGAGCGCCGCCCGGGCGACGATCGCCGCGACGTCCACTGGAAGAGCTCGGCGCGCACCGGCCGGCTGCTCGTGCGCGAGTACGAGGACGAGCTCGCACGCCGCGTCGCGATCGCGGTCGACAACGCGCTGCCCGAGCGCGTGCGCGACGCGATCGGCGACGCCGCGGTGACGCCGGCCGACGAGGCGCAGGTCACCGCCGTCGAGCGCGCGATCTCGACGGCGGCGAGCCTCGCGGCCGCGTACCTCGAGGCGGGCTGGACGGTCGAGCTCGCCGCGCGCGGCTGTCACGTCCCCGCCGGCACCGGCCGCATGCACGAGGCGCGCATCGCGCGCGCGCTCGCGCTGCTGCCGTACGTCGGCGACGAGGTGTCGTTCGCGCCGCTGCCGCACCGGATCGAGAGCGTGCTCGTCCAGCCGCGCGGCGTCGCCGCCGAGGGGCGCCCGTCGGCGCAGACGGTGATGGAGACGTGAGGTTCGCGGTCGCCCACAAGGCCGCGACGTACCTCGTCGTCGCGTTCGCGTACCTCGCGCTGGTCGCCGGCGGCGGGGTGACGCCGCCGATCGCGCTCGGCGGCCTCGTCGGCCTGCTCGCGTCGTGGTGGTGGGAGCCGCCGGCGATCAACCTCGACAAGTGGTCGTGGATCTGGACGCTGCTGTCGGTGTTCGCGCTCGTCTACAGCGTGCTCACCGCGATCGTGACGACCGACTTCCTCGGCGTCGGCGCGCAGTTCCTGATCTGGCTGACCGTCGCGAAGGCGTTCAACCGGCGGGCCGCGCGCGACTGGCAGCAGCTGTACCTGCTGTCGTTCCTGATGCTCGTCGCCGGCTCGGTGCTCAACCCCGATCTCACGTACGGCATCTGCTTCCTCGGCTTCGTGATCGCGGTGACGTGGGCGCTGACGCTGTTCCACCTGCGCCGCGAGATGGAAGACAACCTGCTCGTCAAGCACGCCGCCGACCGCGCGAGCGAGCGCGTCGAGGTGCGGCGCATCCTCGACAGCAAGCGGATCGTCGGCGCGCGGTTCTTCGTCGGCACCGGCGCGCTGTCGTTCGGCGTGTTCCTCGTGTCGGCGATCGTGTTCCTCGCGCTGCCGCGCGTCGGCTTCGGGTTCTTCCTCAAGACGCACGGCGGGCTCAACCTCGTCGGGTTTCGCGACGGCGTGAAGCTCGGCGGCCACGGCGTGCTCAAGACCGACAGCACGGTCGTCATGCGCGTCGAGATCGACGCGCGCTACGGCGGCCGCGACGCGCCCGAGATCCACTGGCGCGGCGTCGCGTTCGATCGCTACGACCACGGCGAGTGGTCGCGCGACAGCAAGCTCGCCCCCGACACGATCGACATCGTCGACCACCCGACGTCGGGCACCGAGCGCCACGCGATCGAGTGGCGCGACGCGCGGCGCGACGGCCTCGTCAAGCAGGACGTGTGGCTCGATCCGCTCGACTCCGACGTGCTGTTCGGCGCGAGCACGCCGTACACGGTCGAGATCGCGCAGGTCGTCCGCCAGCGCAAACCGAAGCTGATGAAGAACGACGAGCTGCGGCTCGATCACAGCGGCACCGTCCACTACACGGTGTACTCGCAGCTCGCCGCGCCGCCCGCCGACGTGCTGCGCGCCGCGACCGGCAAGCTCCCGCCGCGCTACGAGGCCTACCTCCAGCTCCCCGACCAGATCACGAAGCGCACGTACGACCTCGCCGACCGGATCACGAAGGGCCTGACGAACAACTACGACAAGGCGGTCGCGATCCAGCGCTACCTCGACGCCAACTACACGTACACGCTCGAGCTCGCCGAGCCCAGAGGAGAGCCGGTCGACTTCTTCCTGTTCGATCGCAAGAAGGGCCACTGCGAGTACTTCGCGTCGGCGTTCGCGGTGCTCGCGCGCGCGGCGCACATCCCGGTGCGCCAGGTCAACGGCTTCCTCGGCGGCGAGTGGAACGAGTACCAGGGCTACGTCGCGGTGCGCGCCGGCGACGCGCACTCGTGGGACGAGGTCTACTTCCCGGGCGCCGGCTGGGTCACG
>JBLMXA010000169.1:0-7302 GCA_050257515.1 Acidobacteriota bacterium
GTTCGGCGCCGGCGTCGACCTCGTCGTCCGCCACTTCTGGCGGCTCGGCCTCGAGGGCTACGGCGTCGCGGCGATCGAGCGCGGTGGCCTGCTGTTCACGAGCATGCTCGGCATCGGCATCTCGCACTACTAGTCGGCGCGATCGATCACGACGTCGACCTGCTCGTCGGGCACGTTCGCGCGGCCCACCTGCGCGTCGCCGCGGCGCGAGCCGTCGCTCGCGGTCAGCTGCGCGCCGGCGAACGACTTCACGCTGTAGTGGCCGGCGGCGTCGGTGACCGAGGCGGTGCGCCGGCCCTCGTAGATCGCGGTGACGCTCGCGTTCGCGACGGGGTGCGCGTCGCGGTCGCGGATCGTGCCGTGGACGAGCTTCTCGTGCGGCGGGCCGAGCTCGAGCTCGACGTGCGCGAGCTGCGACGGCGACACGACGACGCGAGCCTGCACGCGCTGCTCGTGCCAGCGCGCGACGAGCAGCAGGTCGCACGCCGGCGCATCGTCGATCGCGAAGCGGCCGCCGCGCACGGTGACGAGCCGCGGCTCGTGCGCGATCGGCATCGGCCGGTGCTGCAGGTCGAGCGCGTCGAAGCAGGCCTCGAGCTCGATCGCGAGCGTGCCGTTCGCGAGCGCGGTCGTCGTGCCCTCGATGCGACCGGTGCCGCCGAGCCGCAGCTCGAGCGCCTCGTCGCGCGGCGCGGCGACCGTGGTCACCGCGATGCCGCGCCCGGCCGCGGCGGCCTCGACCTGGTAGCGGCCGAACGGCAGGTCGTGGATCTCGAAGTGGCCCTCGGCATCGGCGCGCTCCTGCTGCGACGCGAGGCCCGGATCGAGCGCCTCGACATCGACGTAGCCGAACGGCACCGGCGTACCGGTCGCGTCGACGAGCGTGCCGTGCACCGCCGCGGGCTCGCTGCGCACGCGCAGCACGACGCCGGTGAAGCGCGCGCCGTCGTGGCAGCTGAACGTGCGCTCGTCGGTGGCCGCCGATTTCCACGGCCACGCGCGCAGCGTGACGTCGGCCTCGTCGAGCGTCGCCCACCGGAACGTGCCGTCGGGCTCGATGCGGCCGGCCGGGCCGAAGTCGAGGTTGCGGTCCACGGACCGGCGCTCGATCGCGCCGTCGGCGGCGGGCTTGCCGTCGGCGCGCACGACCTTGCCGCGGATCTCGCAGCCCTTCGCGAGCACGAGCTGGACGTGCGCGGTCGCGTGCGCGACCGCCGTGATCTCGACCGGGCCGAGGCTGCCGGCGAGCTCGGGCGCGCCGGCCTCGAGGTGATAGCGGCCGGCCGGCACGACGAGCGTGTAGTTGCCGGCCTCGTCGGTCTCGGCGACGTCGGTGCCGAACGCGGGCCGCAGCGCGCCGTGCGCGCGCACGATCGCGTGTGCGATGCGCCGGCCTTCGCGATCGACGACCGTGCCGGCGATCGTCGCCTCGCGCGGGAGCGCGAGCTCGAGGTTCGCCACGCTTCGCGTCGCCTCGACCACCGGCATCAGCGTGTCGTCGGGCAGGCCGACGATCGCGGCGTTCGGCCCGGTCTCGAGCCGCTCGCGATCCTCGGCGCCCGCGGTGATCACGCCGCCGCCGCGCGCCGCCACGCGATACGCCCCGCGCGCGACCTCGATCGAGAACGCGCCGTCGGGCCTCGTGATCGTCGACTGCTCGCCGAGCGGCCCGCGCACCACGACCTCCGCGCCGGCGACCGGGCTGTGGTCGACCTCGTCGAGGACATGACCTGCGATCGTCACCTGCGAGGATCTCGCAGCCGTGGGCGTAAGCGTAGGCGTAAGCGTAGGCGATCCCGAGCCGCTGCCAGCGCGCGCGGCCTCCGCCGTCGCCGCGCTGCCCTGATCGCTGACGCTGACGCTTGCGCTGACGCTGACGTGCTTGGTCCAGAGGTAGAGCACGACCGCCGCAGCGACGAGCACGGCCATCCCCACGAGGCGACGCTTCGACACGTCCCGCTGGCCTAGCACGCCGGCTAGGGAAGAGCAGCTCCCGGATGCTGACGTCGAACGAGACCGAGCGAGGCGCGGCGGATCGTGGCGCACGCCCGGAGCGCAGCGAGGAGCGGGCTGGAGCCCGCGACGAGCGAGCGAGGACGTACGCCGCGAGGCGCCCGCAGCGCGACGGTCGTAGCCGACGGCAGCGTTCGGGAGCTGCTCTAAGCCAGCGCCTCGATCACGAGCGCGGTGATGTTGTCCTTGCCGCCGCGCTGGTTCGCGAGCGCGATCGCGGACTCGGCGCACTCCTCGAGATCGCCGTCGCTGCACAGGTCCGCGACGTCCTTGTCGGTATCGAAGTAGCCGTGCAGACCGTCGCTGCACAGCAGGAAGCGGTCGCCGGGGGCGACGTCGAGATCCGCGGTGTCGACCTGGACGTAGTCCTTGTGACCGACCGCGCGCGTGATCACGTTCTTGCCGCTCGCCTTCGCGGCCTCGGCAGGCGTCATCATGCCGTGCTTGACCTTGTAGTTGATCAGCGTGTGGTCCTCGGTCAGCTGCAGCACGTTCGCCTTGCGTACCCGATAGACGCGCGAGTCGCCGACGTGTGCCGCGAATGCGAGGTTCGCGCGCACGAGCAGCGCCGAGAGCGTCGTCGACATGCCCTTCTTCTCGGGGTCGAGCTCCGCCATCCCGTAGACCATGTAGCACGCGTTCTTCACGCCGCTCTCGAGCAGCCGCCGGATCTCCCACACGCACTCGCTGTCGCCGAACGTGATGCGCTCGACCAGACGGTCGAGGTCGCGCTGTGCGCCATAGACCCACGACGTCAGATGCTCGACCGCCTCGCGGCTCGCGATCTCGCCCTTGTTGTGGCCCCCAACGCCGTCTGCCACCACGTAAAAACCCCGGGCGTCGTCGCGAAAGAACGCGTCCTCGTTGTGATGCCGCTTGCGCCCGATATCCGTGCGCGCCACAGAATGCAGCTTCAAAGGTCCACCCAATATCCATCGTAACATGGCGGGCGTGGGCTTCGCTTGCTACGCTGAGCAGGTGACGGAAGGGCTCGAGCTGCTGGGCGTCCTCCGCGAGCGATCCAGCGAGATCCTCGCGAACTGGATCGTTCGCTTCGAGCGGTCCCCGCTGCGCTTCCGCCGCGCCACGAAGGCCGCGACCCACACCGCCCAGGTCGCGAGCATGGTCGAGGCGCTGACCGAGGCCGCGCACGGCGGCTCGGAAGGCCTGCAGCCCGGCTCGGACGCGACCCGCGAGCTCGAGCGGATCGCCGCGTTCCTCGGCGGCCAGTTCTCGAGCGAGGGCGCCACCGGCTTCGACATCGCCGCGCTGCTGCTCGAGCTGCGCGATGCCGTGGCGACCGCCGCGCCGCCGTCCGACGCGGCCCCGTTGACGCGGCTGTTCGAGTGGCTGACCGTCGTCGCGCTCGACGCGTTCGCGGCGGGCGGGCTGCAGTCGCTGCGCGAGCAGATCAGCGAGCAGCTCGAGGCCGGCACGCCGGTCGTCGAGATCCTGCCGAAGGTGCCCGCGGTGCTGCTCGTCGGTGCGCCGACCGCCTCGGTGCTCGACGGCCTGCTCGCGCGCGCGTGGATGCTCGCGGTGCAGTGCGGCGCCCCGTGCCTCGTGATCGACTGCGGCGGCCTGTCCGAGGGTGGCGAGCGCCACTTCGAGCGCGCGTACCGCGCGTTCCTCGATCAGGCCGAGGGCAGCGCGCTCCAGGTGCTGCTGGCGACGGCGCGGCGGCCGCTGCGCGAGCTCGCCGAGAAGCTCACGGGCGCGCGCGGGCTGTCGTTCCAGCACTTCGATCGCCTGGACAGCGCGATCGCGCATTCGCTTGAGCGTGCTGGCCACTTATTGATGAAACGCAGCTGAGCCGTCCCCGCGACGCGGTGTGATAACCTCGTCTTCCGGTGGGAGACTTCCCGATCGGCTTTGGCCGGTACACCCTCCTCGAGCGGCTCGCCCTCGGCGGCATGGCGGAGCTGTTCGTGGCGACGGCACCTGGCGAGCACGGGTTCCAGAAGCGCGTCGTGATCAAGCGCCTGCTTCCCCACCTGTCTGCCGACGAGACGTACAAGGCGATGTTCATCGACGAGGCGAAGCTGACCGCGCGCCTCGTCCATCCGAAGATCGCGCAGACGTTCGAGCTCGGCCGCGTCGATGACGCGCTGTACATCGCGATGGAGCACGTCGACGGCATCGACGTGCTGGCGCTGCTGCGCGAGTTCGCCGCGCGCAAGCGCCGCGTCCAGCCGCAGCTCGCGGCGTGGATCGCGCACGAGGTGCTCGACGCGCTCGACTACGCGCACAACCTGAAGGATCAGGATGGCAGCCTGCTCGGCATCGTCCACCGCGACATCTCGCCGTCGAACGTGCTGCTGTCGACGCGCGGCGACGTCAAGCTCGTCGACTTCGGGATCGCGCGCGCGATCGATCCCGAGCGCGCGCACAAGAGCAAGACCGGCACGCTCAAGGGCAAGTACGGCTACATGTCGCCCGAGCAGGTGATCGAGCTGCCGCTCGACGGCCGCAGCGACGTGTTCTCGGTCGGCGTCGTGCTCGCCGAGCTGCTCACCGGGCGCCGGCTGTTCGCCGCGGCGAACGAGCTCGACGTGCTGCTGATGGTGCGCGACGCGAAGCTCGCGCGCTTCGACAAGTACGGCGGCGACATCGAGCCGGGCCTGCAGACGATCGTGCGGCGCGCGCTGAAGAAGCCGGTCGACGAGCGGTGGTCGAGCGCGGCGGCGTTCCGCGACGCGATCGCGGAGTGGCTGTTCGAGCACCGCCACCGGATGTCGACCAAGCACGTCGCCGAGATCGTCGGCGAGCTGCTCGAGAGCGTGCAGGCGCGCCGCCAGCGTGCGGTCGGCACGAGCAACACGACCGCGGTGCTCGACGAGCTGCAGCCACAGCCGCCGCGCGAGCCGAGTCAGTCCGACGGCATGCCGGTGATCCAGATGGACGTCGACGACGTCAGCATGCCGGTGATCCAGATGTCGTACGAGGCCGATCCGCCGGCGCGCGCGATCGGCAGCTCGCCGCCGGTACCGTCGAAGCTCGCCGCGATGCAGGGCGCCGACTCCGTCGTCGAGATCCCGATCGCCGACACGATCTCCGGTGCGGTCGAGGCGATCGTGCTGCCCGACGGCACGCCGTCGCTCGACGGCGCGATGAGCCACAACAACAAGTTCGCGCTCGAGGAAGACTCGGTGACGCGCGCGTTCGACGATCTCACCGAGGATCCCGGCGTCGCGCGTACACGCAACGCGATGCCGAACGCCCACGAGCTGTCGCGCAAGAAGCCGCCGACGCCGCCGTCGCTGGCCGACATCACCGAGCCGCCCGACGACTCCGGCGAGTTCGCGACGACGCTGCCGCTGCGCGTGCTGTTCCGGCTGATGACCGCGCGCGCGACCGGGCTGCTCGTCGTCGCGGTCGGCGGGATCAAGAAGGAGATCTACGTCCGCGACGGCCAGCCCGAGTACGTGTCGAGCAACGTCGCGAGCGAGCTGTTCGGCAACTACCTCGTCACGAAGGGCGTGCTCAGCGACGGCGAGCTCGCGATGGCGCTCGCGATGATGCCGCACTACGGCGGCAAGCTCGGCGACACGCTCGTCGGCCTGGGCCTGCTGAAGCCGCTCGAGGTGTTCCGCCACCTCACGCGCCAGGTCCGCACGAAGATCATCGACGTGTGCACGTGGAACAAGGGCGGGTTCGCCTGGTACGCCGGCCGCGAGAACCCGCGCGAGGCGTTCCCGCTCGACTTCAACGCGTTCGAGATCCTCGGCGCGGGCGCGATGACCTTGTCCGACGACTTCGTCGAGACCTGGATCGCGAAGCACGGCAGCCTCAAGCTGCGCGCGTCGCGCACGCGCCGCGTCGGCCCCGAGCGCTTCGAGGTCAAGGGCCTCGTCGAGCTGTCGGAGTCGCTCGACGGCAAGCGCTCGGTCGGCCAGATCTACGACGGCGTCGAGGATCGCGACGAGCGGCTGCGGGTCGGCCGCATGCTGTGCCTGCTCGAGGCCTGCGACCTCGCGCGGCCGGCGTAACTAGTTGATCCTTGATCGTGCGACGAACCGGCGCGGCGATCGTCTACCGGTAGATGTGGCCCAAGCACCTGGCGATCGCGGCGTACCTGGTCGGACTTGCTGGCGTCGCGACAGCTGCGCCGGCCCGGGTCGTGCTCGGCACGCCCACGTCGCGGAGCGCCCGGTTCGACGCCGGGGCGGTCGCCGCGATCGTCGATCACAGCCGCGATCGGTTGCTGGCCTGCTACGCGGCGGAGCGCGCCACGTGTGCCGATCTTCGCGACGACGGGATGACCGTGACGTTCACGATCGGCAACGCCGGCAAGGTCACCGCGATCCAGCTGAACGGGAGGAACCACGGCGTCGACGCGTGCATCTCGGCGACGATCTCCAGGCTCCACTTCGCCGCTCCGCCGGCAGGCGCGACGATCGACGTCGACCTCCCGCTCACCTTCAAGGCACGGAGCAGCGTCGAGCAGGTCGCTGCGGACATTCCGGTCACCGGCGACGGCCCGCGCTACGGCCATCTGACCGGCGGCGGGGGGACCTGCTGCGATTCGATGCCCATCGGTCGCGACGTCTCCCGCGACCCGCCGGGGCCGGAAGCGACAATGTCACTCGGGGCCCCGAGCGTGAACGGCGATCTCGACACGGCGATCGTTCGCCGCTACATCAAGCGCTCTTACGGGAAGCTGATGTACTGCTACGAGAAGGCGAGGCCCGCTGACCCGAAGCTCCACGGCACAATGAACGCGGCGTTCACGATCGGCGCGAACGGGGCCGTGAAATCGTCGGCGGCGGGTGGTGTGAGCGCGGAGGTCGCGGCCTGCGTCGCGGACGAGATCAAGTCGATCGAGTTCCCGAAGCCCAGAACCGCGGGCGACGTCGACGTGTGCTACCCGCTCACGTTCGAGAGCATCCGGGTCAAAGCCCGGCCGCCGCGAGCGCCGCGGTGAACCGCGCCGGCAGCGGCGCCTCGATCGCGAGCTCGCCGGGCAGCACGACCTTCGCGGCGTGCAGGAAGAACCCGTCGTGGCCGGCCAGCGGCTCGCCGCCGTAGCGCGTGTCGCCGGCGATCGGCGCGCCGACGTGGGCGAGGTGCGCGCGCACCTGATGCATGCGGCCGGTGCGCGCGATGCAGCGGACGAGCGCGTGGTGATCGTTCGCGCGCTCGACCGCGAACTGCGTGTGCGCGGCGAGACCCTCGGTGTAGTCGACGCGGACGTGATCGCCGCGCTGGGCGAGCGGCGCGTCGCACTCGCGCGACACCGGGCGGCCGCACACGAGCGCGACGTACTCCTTCGCGACCGCGCCCGAGTGG
>JBLMXA010000170.1:0-4140 GCA_050257515.1 Acidobacteriota bacterium
CCCACGCGGGCGTGTAGCGGTCCATCGCGCGCGCGACGCCCGCGAACGACGGCGCGGCGAACGGCTTCTTCGTCGCCAGGAACGCCTGCTCGACCTTGCCGCGGATCTGCGCGTCCCACACGCCGGCGAGCTGCTGCTCGTACGCCGCGCACGCCGCGCCGGGGCCGCCGAGCGGCAGCGCGAACGCGACCCCGCCGATCGCGGCGACGGCCGCGACCGGCGCCGCGGTCCACCACGCCGAGCGCTTGCCCGCGCGCAGCCGCGCGATGCCGGCCGGCCGCTTCGCCGGATCCTTCGCGAGCAGCGCGGCGACCGCGCGCGCGAGCCAGCGCGGCACCTCGGGGCGCCGGTCGCGCACGTTCGGCGCGTCGACCGCGACGTGTCGCGCGGTGAGCTCGATCGCCGTGCCGTTGCCGAACACCGGCTCGCCGACGAGCATCTCGAAGATCAGGCAGCCGAACGCGTACAGATCGGCGCGCTGGTCGATCTGCTGGGTCGTGAACTGCTCCGGCGCCATGTAGCCGATCGTGCCCGCCATCGTCGGCATGCCGGTCGTCGCTTCGAGCTGCCGCGCGATGCCGAAGTCCATCAGCACGGCTCGGTCCTTCGCGATCATCACGTTGCCGGGCTTGAGGTCGCGGTGGACGATGCCCTGCACGTGCGCCGCGACCAGGCCCTCGGCGATGCCGCGCGCGACCCAGATCGCCTCCGCGATCGGCAGCTTGCCCGTGCGCTGGAGCCGCGCCGACAGCGTCTCGCCGGCGACGTACTCCATCTTCACGAACGAGTGCCCGCCGACGTCCTCGAGATCGTACGTGCGGCACACGTTCGGATGCGTGACCTTCTGCGCGAGCCGGACCTCGTCGCGCAGCGTCTTGTCCGCGACGCCCTCGCGCACGACCTTGAGCGCGACGTCGACGCCGAGCTTCTGATCGAACGCGCGGTACACCGCACCCATGCCGCCCTCGCCGATGAACGCGACGACGCGATAGCGGTCGCCCAGCTGCGTCCCGAGCGCCAGCCGCACCTGGCTGTCGCGCGGCTTCGGTCCGGTCGGCGCGCCGACGCCGAGGCTCGTGTGCTGCGTCTCGTCTGCGGTCGGCTGCACGACGGTATCGTCGGGCCCGCTCATCGCTCCAGAGTAACAGACCCCGGTGGCGAGCTAGCGGGCCGCCGCCAGCCGTGCGATTTCTTCCTGCGTCAGCCCGCTCGACGCCTCGATCGTCACCGACGCCGCGCGCCCCGTGCCCACCTCCTGCGCGGTGACCTCGAGGATGCCGTCGGCATCCATCGTGAAGCTGACCTCGACCTTGGTGCGGCCGCGCGGCGCCGGCGCGAGATCGCCGAGCACGAACCGGCCGAGCCGCCGGTTCTTCGACGCCGACTCGCTCGCGCCCTGGTAGATCTCGATCGCGACGAACGTCTGGTTGTCCTCGGTCGTCGCGAACACCTTCTTCGCGCGCGTCGGGATGCTCGTGTTCGCCGAGATCACGACGCTCATCCGATCGCCGGCGACGCGCACGCCCATGTCGTGCGGCGTGACGTCGAGCAGCACGACCTCCTGCAGCTCGCCGCCCATGATCCCGGAGTGCACCGCCGCGCCCATCGCGACGATCTCGTCGGGGTTGACGCCCTTGCCGCCGGGCTTGCCGAAGATCCGCTCCGCCCTCTCCTGCACCGCCGGCATCCGCGTCATGCCGCCGACGAGCAGCACCTGGTCGATGTCCGCCGGGCCGCAGTGCGCGTCGGCGAGCGCCTGCATGCACGGTGCCTCGAGCCGCTCGAGCAGCTGGCGGCACGTCCGCTCGAGCTGGCCGCGCTCGAGCTCGCGCATCAGGTGCACCGGTCCGTTCGAGCCGGCGGCGATGAACGGCAGGTTGACGTCGGTCGTCATCGCGCTCGACAGCTCGATCTTCGCGCGCTCGGCCGCCTCCTTGAGCCGCTGCAGCGCGACCGAGTCGCCGCGCAGGTCGATGCCGTGCTGCTGCTCGAACTCGTCGGCCAACAGGTCGATGATCACGCGATCGAAGTCATCGCCGCCGAGCGCGGTGTCGCCGTACGTCGACAGCACCTCGAACACGCCGTTCTCGATCGCGAGGATCGAGATGTCGAACGTACCGCCGCCGAGATCGAACACCGCGAGGCGCTGGTTGTGCTGGTGCTGGATGCCGTACGCGAGCGCGGCGGCGGTCGGCTCGTTCAAGATCTGGCGCACGGTGAGCCCGGCGATCTTGCCGGCGTCCTTCGTCGCCTGGCGCTGGGCGTCGTCGAAGTATGCGGGCACCGTGACGACGGCCTCGGTCACCGGCTGTCCGAGGTAGTCCTCGGCGACGCGCTTCATCTTCGCGAGCACGTGCGCCGAGATCTCCTGCGGCGAGCGCGGCGTCCCGGAGATGTCGACCCACGCGTCGCCGTTCTTCGCGGTCGTCAGGCCGTACGGCAGCCGCTTCGCGATCGCCTGGACCTCGGGATCGTTCGCCTTGCGCCCGATCAGCCGCTTGACGCCGAACACGGTGCGCTTGGGGTTCGTCACCATCTGGCGCTTGCTCGCCGCGCCGACGACCACCTCGCCGTCGGCGTTCCACGACACCATCGACGGCGTGGTGCGGCCGCCTTCCTGGTTGTGGATCACGATCGGCTCGCCGCCCTCGAGCACCGCGACGCACGAGTTCGTCGTGCCCAGATCGATGCCGATGACGCGGCCCATTACGTGATGCCGAATATATCAGCGGCGCCTGATCTCGGCGAGCGCGAGCTTGGCCTGGACGAGGTCGGGATCGAGCTGGAGCGCGCGCTGGAACTCGGCGGCGGCGTCGTCGACCTTGCCCGCCGACTGCGCCTCGCGCCCGCGCACGTAGCAGAGCAGCGCGCGGTACGGCTTCGACTGAGGCACGCGCGCGGCGAGGTGCTGGATCGCGGTCCGCGCGCCCGGCCAGTTGCGCTGGGTCATCAGCTCGAGGGCCTCGGAGAGCGCGACCGTCTCGTCGAACGCGGGCGTCGCGCGCCCGCTCGGCGGCGAGCCCGCGTAGCGGATCGTCCCCGGGTTCATCTCGTCGGTGCCGCGCGGCGTCGTCGGGCGCTGCGGCGTCACCGGGCGCGTCGCCGGCATCGGCGTCGGCCGCATCGGCGGCGAGCCCGGGCGATGCTGGCCCGGCGTCAGCGTGCGCGGGATGGCGACGCCGAGCGGCGGCGTGCTCGAGCGCGAGACCGGCACGCCGCCCATCGGGGTCGGCGAGCGCGGCGGCGTGCCGCGCGACGGCGTCGGGCGCGGCGTGACGCCCGCCGGGCGCTGCAGCGGTGGCATCGGCGAGGTGCCGCGCTGGGTGCCGCCGCCGAACGGCGATGGCTTGCGCTCGGCGGTCACGATCGGGTTGCCGCCGGTCTCCGCGACGCCGCCGGGGCGCGTCGACGCCCCGAGCGCGCGCAGCATCGTGTCGTGGGCGGCCTTGATCCCGAGGAACACCTCGTTCGCCATCCTCTGGATCTCGATCGGCATCCGCGCGAACCGCGCCGGATGGAACTGCTTGGCGAGCTCGAGGAACGCCTTGCGCACCTGCTCGGCGGTCGCGAGCTCCGCCACCTGCAGCGCGATATGCGGCCCCTGCGAGAGCTGGACTTGCATCTCGACGAGAGAGGCGCGGGCGCGCGCTTCGTCGTCCCCTACCACGGCGTCGATCGTACCCCCAACGGGAAGGAGGCGCCATCGCCCGGGAGATCGCGCTCACCTGCCATCTCGACCGGGGAGATCCGTCCGGCAGCCGCCGCGGATCCGCCGGCGATGCGCGACGAGCTTCGCGATCACCAGCTCGCGACTCGCCCCTCACGGCGCCAGCGAGCTCGCCGTACGACGAGCGCTGTCACGTGGGCAACGTAGCGAACAGGCACGTGTGGCGCTCGCGCACACGGACTCGAAAAACACAAGCTCTCGGCTCGATCCGGCTCCGACTCCCGCGCGCAGGGATGGTATCCACGATCGAACAGGATGCTAGGGCACCGCGAGCACCGCGCATACCTCTACGACGCCGGCGACGCGCTCGTCGCGCGCGTCGTCGGGTTCGTCGCCGATGCGCTCGCGGACGCTGGGGCCGCGATCGTGCTCGGCCGCCGGCCGCTGCTCGACGCCGTGGCGCACGCGGCGAC
>JBLMXA010000171.1:0-5598 GCA_050257515.1 Acidobacteriota bacterium
GCTCGTCGGGTTCGGCGCGCCGAGCTGGGCGGCGCTCGGCGCCGGCCTCGCGATCGCGCTCGGCGCGGGCAAGACGCCGCCGCCGATCGTCAAGCGGCTGACGACGTGGACGCTGCAGGCCGGCGTCGTCGCGCTCGGCGCCGGCATGAACCTCGAGGTCGCGCTGCGCACCGGCCTCGACGGCGCGCTGATCACGGCGACCAGCCTCGCGCTCGCGATCGTGCTCGGGCTCGCGCTCGGCCGCTGGCTGCGCGTGCCCGGCGACACGCCGCTGCTCGTGTCGGTCGGCACCGCGATCTGCGGCGGCAGCGCGATCGCGGCGGTCGCGAGCATGATCAAGCCGAAGGAATCGGAGATGTCGATCGCGCTCGCGGTCGTGTTCGTGCTCAACGCGATCGGCCTGGTGATCTTCCCGCTGATCGGCCACGCGCTCGGGCTCTCGCAGGAGGTGTTCGGGCGGTGGGCCGCGCTCGCGATCCACGACACGAGCTCGGTCGTCGGCGCCGGCATGGCGTACGGCACGATCGCACTCGGCATCGCGACCGCGACGAAGCTCGCGCGCGCGCTGTGGATCGTGCCGGTGACGATCGGTGTCGCGGTGATGAAGCGCGACCACAAGGGCAGCTACCGCGACGTGCGGTGGCCGTACTTCATCGTCGGCTTCGTCGCCATGGCGGCGCTTGCGACCTGGCTACCCGCGTTCGCCGCGCATTCCGCGCCGATCACGCTCGTCGGCCGCCGGCTCATGGTCGGCGCGCTGTACCTGATCGGCCTTCAGCTGTCGCGGCGCGCGCTCGCGCAGGTCGGACCGCGCCCGCTCGTGCTGGGGCTCGTGCTCTGGGTCGTGATCGCGTGCGTGTCCTTACCGCTCGCGTCGTTCGTGTGAACGCGTGTGTCGATGTGAGCGTTCGCACGACGGGTGGCATGCACGCACCACGCGAACCGCGCTACCATGAGCGCATGCGTGGAATCCTTTTCTCGCTCGCGTTCGTGTTCGCTGCGGGTTGTTACACGGAGGCCGATATGGGCGGCGGCGGTGCCGTCGTCTACGGCGGCGGCCCGGCGCTGGTCGAGGTCAGCCCCGGCGTGCAGGTGATCGCGGACTACGACGAGCCGATCTTCTTCTCCGATGGCCTGTACTGGCGGTCGTACGGCGGCGTCTGGTACAGCTCGCGCGTCTACAACGGCGGCTGGGCGGTCAACTACAACGCGCCGTACGCGGTGCGCGGGATCAGCAATCCCGGCATGTACGCGCACTATCGCGGCGGCACGACGGTCTACGGCGGCCGCCCCGCGTACAACGGCGGCTATCGCGGCGGCTACAACGGCGGGTATCGCGGCGGCTACAACGGCGGCGGCCCGGCCGTCCGCGACCACCGCACGTACTCGGCGCCCGCGACGTACAGCCGTCCCGGTCCGGTCGTGCGCGATCACCGTCGCTGATGCGCTGGCTCGCCGCGGTCGCGCTGCTCGTCGCGTGTCGCGAGCAGCCGGCCGCCCCGCTGCGGCCGCACGTCGCGCCGCCGTGGCCCGTCACCGGGCCCTATCACGACCCCGATCTCAAGCGCGGGCCGCTGCCGAGCGCACCGGATCGCGAGCGCGAGCTCGCCGCGATCCGCGACGCCATCGACAAGATGTACGCGCACCGGCTCGCCAAGGAGCAGCGCGAGGGGCTCGACGAGGACGCGTGGTTTGCCGAGCTCTCGCAGCGGCTGCAGGCGGCGACGTCGTGGGGCCGCTACGACACCGCGATCTACGACGCGCTCGGCCGGTTTCACGACAGCCACCTCACGTATCACCCACCGTCGACCGCGGCGCCGGCGCGCGGCTACACCAGCTTTCACCTCGGGCTCACCACCGTGCTCGCGAACGATCACCTGCTCGTCGCGAGCATCGAGCCCGGCAGCGACGTCGCGGCCGCCGGCGTGCAACCCGGCGACGAGGTGATCGCGATCGACGGCAAGCCGGTGGCCGACGTGCTCGCCGAGGAGGTCGCGTCGCGCGTGTGGTCGCGCGCGGAGTCGGCGAAGGTGTCGTGGTGCGAGACGTGGACGCACGTGCTGTACCCGCTGGGTGACAAGCCGCGCGAGCGCACGATCCGGGTGCGGCTGCGCGCCGGCGGCGAGCGCGCGGTCGCGATCACGCCGCGCGAGGTGCCGAAGCACAAGCGCGAGGCGGTGACCACGACGAAGCAGGGCGACGTGACGGTCGTGACGATCCGCTCGCTGAACGGCGGCAAGTCGCGCGCGAAGGCGATCGACGACGCGCTCGCGGCGGCGCGCGGCGCGGCGGCGCTCGTGATCGATCTGCGCGGCGATCGCGGCGGCATCGATCTCGTCGGCTATCGCGTCGTCGCCGGCATCGCCGACGGCAAGGCGAAGATCGGCACGTACCGCGTGCTCGTCGCGCCCGAGACGATCGCGAAGCGGCCGCGCTGGAAGGATCTCGTGCCCGGCCCCGACGGGTTCTCGGCGCCGCAGGAGATGACCGTCGACGCGCAGCCGCCGGGCAAGGGCTTCCACGGGCCGCTCGCGGTGGTCGTCGACGCGGGCTGCGTGTCGACGTGCGAGCTCGTCGCCGCCGCGCTGCGCGCCGACGCCGGCGCGGTCGTCGTCGGCGAGACCACCGGCGGCAGCTCGGGCGCGCCGCTCGCGGTCGAGCTGCCGGTGAGCCACGGCCGGCTCAACATCCCGACCTGGAACATGCTCGCCGCCGACGGCAAGCCGGTCGAGAGCGACGGCGTCGTCCCCGACGTCACGGCCGTGCCGACGCCCGACGCGCTCGCCGCGGGCGAGGACCTCCCGCTTCAGACCGCGATCGATCTCGTGCGCGCGCGCCTCAAGGCGAGACCGTGATCGCGTCGAGGTTGACGTAGCGCGTGCTGCCGAGGCTCGAGTTGTAGATGATCGAGAGCGTGCTGTCGCCGGCGGGCAGCGGCACGAGCGCGGTCGCGGTCGCCCACACGTCCCACGAGCCGGTCGACGGCAGCGCGAAGTTGTCGACGACGTTCGCGCCGTTCGCGTAGATCAAGCGCGACGCATCGCCGGCGGCCGCCGCGTAGTGCAGCGCGACCTTGTACGTGCCCGCGGCCGCGACGTGGACGTGAAAGTCGACCCACTGCCCGTCGCCCTGCCAGCCGGCGAGGTACGCCCAGCCGCCGAACCCGGCATGGCTGCGCTCGAGCCCGATCGCGTGGACGACGCCGTCCTCCGCCTCGTACGTCGTCGCCGACGCGGTGATCGGATCGGCGCCGAGCGAGCTCGCGTAGGTCGCGATCGCCATCGCGGCCGAGCTCTGCGCGTCGATCGACGTCGTGGCGACGGTCGGGCCGGCCCAGTCCGGCGCAAATAGCTCGCCAGAGCCGCGCGCGAGGTCCCACGCGGCGTTCGCGCTCGCCGCGAGCACCGCGGCATACTCCGGCCGCGGATCGATCGCCTGCAGCGCGGCGAGGTAGCGGTAGCCGATGCCCTTGAACTGCTGGCAGTCGCCATTGCAGTGCGCGTTCGTGCCGTCGAACAGCACGCGGCCGTCGGCGGTCGGCGTGGTCTCGGCCGCGAGCAGGTAGCTCGCGACCGCGTGCGCGTCGGCGAGGTACTTCGCGTCGTGCGTCGCGCCGTACAGCTCGACGGCCGCGCCGATCACGAGGCCCTCGTTGTACGTGAACCTGTAGCGGACGAGCGCGCCCGCGGACGTGACGTGGTCGGTCACCGCGTGCGTCGTCGGATCGACCATGTTCGCGAGCCAGTACGCGTAGACCTGCTCGGCGAACGCGAGGTAGTGGGCGTCGCCGGTGCGCGCGGCGAGCCGCACGCCCGCGATCACCGGCCCGGCGTTCGACGCGGTCGCCTTCTGCGTGTGCGGGCGATCCCACCAGATGCCGCCGGGGTGCGCGCCGCAGCAGGTCGTGTCCCACGCGGCCTCGATGTCGGCGTACAGCGACTTCGCGCGATCGAGGTACTTCGCGTCGCCGCGCAGGTCGTACGCGCGGACGAGCGCGAGCGTCATCCAGTTCTCGTCGTCGTAGAAGTCGCGCGACCAGCCGCGCGCGTCCTGCGCGAGGTACAGCGCCTCGATCCAGCCCGCGAACCGCGCGCCGCGCGTGCGCTCGGCGCCGTCGAGCACCGCGTCGAGCGCCTGCGCGAACGTCCAGTAGCCGGTCAGCGTCGCGGACGACGGCAGGTCGGCGGACAGGTACGCCGAGCCGGGGAGCCACGTGGTGACGAGCAGCGCCTCGAGCGCCGCGTCGGCGCGATCGTGCCAGCGCGCGATCGCCTGCGGATCGGTGCCGGCGTCGGCCGCGGCGTCGGCGGCGGAGGCGGCGTCGGCCGGCGCGTCCGGGGCGGCGGGGTCGCCCTGCGGGCTCCCGCAGGCGGCTGCAGCGGCGAGGACGAGCGCGGCCTTCACGGTGCGCAGGCTACGAGCAAGCGGCGTACCGGCCGGCCGTGACGGAGATCCGCGAGCTTGGCGCGCCGAGGTGCAAACGATCGTCCGCAGGCTTGATAGATTCCACGCATGTGCGAGCTGCTCGGGATGGAGTGCAACGTCCCGACGGACATCGTGTTCAGCTTTGCCGGCCTCGCGAGCCGCGGCGGCAAGCACGGGCCCCACGCCGACGGCTGGGGCCTCGCGCTGTACGAGGGCCGCGTCGCGCGGCTGTTCCTCGAGCCAGAGGCGGCGGCGAGCTCGCCGCTCGCGACGTTCGTGCGCGAGCACCCGATCAAGACGTTGCTCGCGATCGCGCACGTGCGGAGGAAGACCCGCGGTGGGATCGGCCTCGCGAACACGCATCCGTTCCAGCGCGAGCTGTGGGGGCGCCACTTCGTGTTCGCGCACAACGGCACGGTGAAGCACGCGCGCGCGCTCAAGCTCGGACGCTTCCGGCCGATCGGACAGACCGACAGCGAGCACGCGTTCTGCGCGCTGCTCGGCGCGCTCGAGCACGACTTCAAGGCGTACCCGCGCTCGCACGCGGACATGGCCGCGGCGGTGGCGGCGCATGCGAAGCGGATCGGCGCGGGCGGCACGTTCAACATGCTGCTCGGGGACGGCCACCAGCTGTTCGCGCGGTGCGCGACGAAGCTGCACTACATCGTCAGGAAGGCGCCGTTCAGGAAGGCGACGCTCGCGGATGAAGATGTGTGCATCGACTTCGCGGAGGTGACGACGCCGAAGGACCGGGTCGCGATCGTCGCGACGATGCCGCTGACGAAGGACGAGGTGTGGACGGCCGGGGAGCCCGGGATGCTGTGGGTGTTCAGGAAGGGACGGCTGGCGCAGACGATCGAGGCGTAGCGGCGGCGGTAGCGGTGACGGTGACGGTGACGGTAGCGGTGACGGTAGCGGTGACGGTGACGGTGACGGTGACGGTGACGGTGACGGTGACGGTGACGGTGACGGTGACGGTGACGGTGACGGGCTTCGCCCACGTTCGGGGCGGCGGGGCTCTCGCCCGGCGCGCTGCCGCGCAACGACGTGCCGCGCGCATGAAGGGTGGTGCAGAACGCGAGCGCTTCGATTGGCAGCGCGCGGCACTGTCGTTGCGCGGCGACGCGCGCTGCGGGCGAGAGAGCCCCGCCGCCCCGCCCATGGTGGGCGGGG
>JBLMXA010000172.1:0-36843 GCA_050257515.1 Acidobacteriota bacterium
GCCAGCACCGGCCACACGCAGCTCGCGTGGGCGTACACCGTGCTCGAGTGCCAGTCGCCGGCCGCGGCGCAGTGCACGTTCATGTGGCAGCGTTACGCGAAGCTCGCGCCCACGCAGACCGACGCGCTCAACCTCCTGCACGCCGCGTGCGGTCACGCGCCCGCCGCGTGCGAGCAGATGGCGACGTGGCACACCGAGCGCGGTCACGCGCTCGCCGCCGCCGCCTATCGCAAGCGCGCCGAGGCCGGCCGGCATCCCGGCGGCGGCGGCTCGGCCGCACCGCCGGCGAGCGCGAACAACGCGCTCGCACTCGCCACCGATCTCGCGGCGATCATGCACGTGTCCGGAGCTCCGCGCACCGACGCGATCGATCAGATGGTCACCGAGGAGCTGCAGCAGCCGGCCGCGCCGGTCGCGCACGCGGCGGGCAAGCCGCACGCGAAGGCGTGGCGGATGCACGCGGCGCTGGTCGGCACGAGCTCCGACGGGTGTACGTCGACGGCGCTGCTCGACCGCCACCAGGTCTCGCTCGACAAGTGCATCGTCGAGGTGCGCCCGTTCGACGGCGACCAGATCGCGATCCTCAATCGCTGCAGCAACCCGGTCGACGTCGCGTACGCGGCCAGCGAGGGAGCGAACGCGGCCAGCCCGCTGCGCCTCGATCAGCACGAGGCGCGCAGCATCGGCATCTCGCACACCCAGGTCGGCACGCTGACCTACGCGGTGTGCGCCGACGGGTGCCGCGTCACCGGCGAGACCGGGACGTGGTCGCCGCAGGACATGCTCTACAACTGCAGCAAGTGAGTCACGACCACGATCGATCACACCCACGAACCGGCCCGCAACAGCCGCGCGTTCGCGATCGCGACCGCGCTCAACCTCGCCTACGTCGTCGTCGAGATCGTGTTCGGCATCGCCGCGCACTCGACGGCGCTGCTCGCCGACGCCGCGCACAACTTCTCCGACGTGCTCGGGCTCGTCCTCGCGTGGGGCGCGGCCGGGCTCGCGACGCTCGCACCGTCGGCACGGCGAACGTACGGCTTCCGCGGTGCGACGCTGCTCGCGGCGCTCGCGAATGCGCTGATCGTGCTGCTCGCGGCCGGCGGTGTCGCGTGGGAGGCGATCCGCAGGTTCTCCGAGCCCGCGGCCGTCCAAGGCGGCACCGTCGCCCTCGTCGCGATCATCGGCGTCGCGATCAACACGACCTCCGCGCTGGCATTCTCGCGCCACCGCGAGCACGACGCGAACGTCCGCGCGGCGTTCGTCCATCTCGCCGCCGATGCGGCGGTCGGTGTCGCCGTCGCGATCGCCGGCGTGCTCGTCGCGTGGACCGGCGCGGCGTGGGTCGATCCGGTGGCCAGCCTCGTCGTGACCGCGGTGATCCTCGTCGGCACGCTCCAGCTGCTGCGCGAGACGTTCCACCTCGCGCTCGCGGGTGTGCCGCCGCACATCGTGTTCGCCGACGTCGAGGCGTTCCTGCGCGGTCTGCCCGACGTCCGCGAGGTGCACGACCTCCACGTGTGGCCGATGAGCACGACCGAGGTCGCGCTCACCGCGCACCTCGTCCTGCCGTGGCCGACGACGCCGCCCGCGTTCCTCGCGACCGTGGCGCACGAGCTCGAGGAGCGGTTCGGTATCCACCACGTCACGATCCAGCTCGAGCACGCCGGCGAGACCGCCTGCGCGCAGGCTCCCGTCGCGTCCCTCTGATCACCCTCCGGTCGCTGGTCGCGCGGCGTCGCTGGCGACGGCGCGGGGCCACGTGATCGTGTAGGTCGTCTTGACGCCGGTCGTGTCGTGCGTGCACGTCGCGCCATGCGCGGCCGCGATCTTGTGCACGATGTACAGCCCGAGCCCGAGCCGGCCGTCCGAGCGACGCGTCAGCGCCGGCAAGGGGCCCGACGCGCTCGCCGCGCGCATGTTCGTGACGTCGAGGACGAGCGAGCTTCGATCGGCGTCCTCGCCGACGCGCACGTGCACGAGCCCGATGCCGTGCTCGATCGCGTTGCGCACCAGGTTCGCGAGCACCTGCGCGACGCGATCGCGATCGAAGAGACCGCGCAGATCTCCGCTCGTCGACAGCTCGATCGGTCGGCCGGGGTTCGCGATCGTCAGCTCGCCGACGATGCTCCGGCAGATCGCGCCGAGATCGTCGGGCCTCGGCGCGACCGGCAGCTCCTGCGCGTTCTGCTGGCGCGCGAGGTCGAGCATGTCCGAGACCATGCGCTCCATCCGCTCCGTGGCCGCGATGATCTGCGCCTGCAGGCCGGCCGCGTGCGGATCGCGAGCCTGCGAGTCGGCCAGCATCTCCGACGCCATCGCGATGCACGCGAGCGGCGTACGTAGATCGTGGGCGAGGATCGCGACGAGCCGCTCGCGCGCGAGCTCGACCTCGCGCAGGCATGCGGCGATCGCGAAGCTCGCCCACGGCTCGAGCACGCGCTCGAGCGCGTGCACGGCATCGCGCACGAGCTCCGGCGGCGCGAGCGCGAGCAGCGCGTCGAGCAACACGTCCCGCATGCACGCGTACTCGCGCGCGACGATCTCCGCTGCGATGCCGGCACGGGTGCGGCGAGCCGCGTGCGCCGCGACCTCGTCGGGCACGCGCGGCGCGTCGTCGGCGAGCGCGGCCGCGGCCCTCAGGAACAGCGGACGGACCGTCTCGACCAGCGCGGGTCTCGGGAGTGCCGACAGCGCCGGAAGCAGGCGACGCGCCTCGCCTTCCCACCTCGCGACCAGCGTCTCGCACATCGAGCACATGGTCGCCGCGATCGAGAGACGCGCTGTGAACCATGCCAAGCTCATCGCTGCCGCTCGCGCGGTGCCGGTGCAAGAGCCGTTTCACCGACACGTGTGGGTGTCATGGAGCCGACCGAGCGCTCGATCACCGACGCAAGGGCCGTGTCGGTGCGCACCGATGGCGGAGCTTGCGGGCCGCCGCGTACCGATCCACGGCTCCGCGAAGTGCGCGAACGCGACACGCCGAGCGGTTATGACCGAGGTCATCTTGCACGTCACGCGCGGAACCGGCCGTCGCGCCTCGGCCCGGCGAGGTCCCGGGGCCCGTCCCGGGCCTTGCATGGCCAGTCTCCTGCGATGGAGGACCTCGCGGTGATCGCGCGGCTCGCGTCGGAGACCCAGCTCTACCACTCCGACGCAGATGGCGAGCTCGAGCGCTTGCTCGCCGAGCCGAGCGCGCAGGCGTATCGCGCGTGGCTCCTCGCCCAGCACGGGTTCCTCGCGCCGCTCGAGGCGGCACTCGACACCACGCCGCGCCTCGCCGGGGTCATCGACCTCCGGACGCGACGCAAGGTTCCGCGCCTGCGCAGCGATCTGCTCGCGCTCGGAATGTCGCAACCGGCGATCGCCGCGGCCCCGATCTGCGGGGCGGTGCCGTCGACGTTCACCCGCGTCTCGATCGCGCTCGGCTGGATGTACGCCGTCGAGCGCTCGATCCTCCAGCACAGCACGGTGTTCCGCCAGCTCGCGCGCTCGCTGCCGGGCGAGGTCGCATTCGCGTCGTCGTACCTCAAGTGCTACGAGGGCAACGTCGGGGTGATGTGGCGGTCGTTCGCGGCCGCGCTCGAGCCGGCGTGTCGGCGTCGCGAGGAGGCCAGCGAGCTCGTGCATGCGGCGCAGGATGCGTTCCGCTGCCTGCGCCGCTGGCCCGGACTCGCCCCCCGTCGCCTGCGGTGATCGCGCTGGCACGCGTTCCGCATTGCCGCGGGGCGTGCCAGCCAACCCGCGGATCGACGACGCCATCCCCGAGCTGCTGCCCGACATCAGCCACACGAAGAAGACGGTCGAGCTCTGTGGTCACGAGCACGACCGCATGCGCTGCACGCGCATCAAGGGCCACGACGGCCTCCACGAGTCGCTCTCGCTCGACGGCGCCCGTCACTGGTGACGGGATGAGGCGGGCCTCACGTACGACGGCGCGTGCAGGCGACGATCGCGAGCAGCACGAGCACCCCGCCCGGATCGCCTGACGACGAGCACCCGCCGCAGCCGGCGTGCTGCGGTGGATGATCGGCGTTCCACGAGTCGTCGGCAACCGGTCCCGGATCGCCGCCGCTCGGGTTCGGGATGACATCGAAGTTGACCCACGCGGTGGCGAACGCGCACTCGGTCGCGCTCGCGCCGAGCTGCGCGACGGCCCAGAAGCCGGTCGCGGTGCCCACGATCGACGAGTAGCGGCCGAACGCCGACACGCCTGCCGTCGCCGCGCACGAGTACGTCGCGGCGCCGGCGCGCGCGAGCACCGGCTCTCGCAGCGTGCCCGGCGGATCGCCGGTCGCCTGCGCGGTGACGTAGATCGATGGCGGATCTTGCGACGACGTCCGCACGTAGACGATCCCGAACCCATTCGTCGCGGTCGCGATCGCGGGGACCAGGAGGTCCGCCGAAGGATCGACGAGCGTCCCGCTCTGCAACAGATCGGGGCCGATGCCGGGCGTGCTCGGATCCGCGTAGATCTGGAACCACACCGCGCCGAGCTGGCCGCCGATCTCGGTCGTCGCGATGCCGACGATGGTGCCGCTCCGCGAGTCGGCGTTGGCGAGCGCGCCGCTGCCGGCTTGCAGACCCGGCGCCGGCGACGGCTGCACGGCGGCGCGGCCGGGCAGCGCGTACGCGACGCCGAGATCGACCGTGCTCGGCGAGCCGATCTGCGCCGGCCCGGTCGCCGTGCACAGCGAGCCGGTCCAGCTCAGCCGGTACACGTCGATCGCGGTGGTGCCGCTCGCGGTGACGTCGCGGCCGACGAACATCCGCGCATCCGACGCGATCTGGTTCCACGCGTCGATCGCGGGCACCACGCCGCCGCGCGCGGTCGGCAGCACGTTCAGGTGCGCCGCCGTCGGCGCATCGGGCGCGGTCCATTGCAGATCGGCGAGCGGCAGCGCCAGGACGACACCTCCGGCCGACGTGTCGCCGGTGAGGTACACACCACACGCGTCGACCGCGAGGTGCGTGTCGCGGATCGGCGAGGCTTGCGGCGGCAACGTCACCGCCTTCCACGGACCGGTCGCGTCGTAGCTCGCCGACACCGCGAGGTAGATCTGGTTGGGCGTGCCGGTCGTCGCTTGCTCCGCCGACACGTACCAGCGCTGGTTCAGCGCGTTGAACACGGCATGCTGGGCGACGGCGTTCGGGGTCCCCGCGACGCCCGCGGCGTTCCAGAACGCGTCGGAGGTCCAGCTCGTCAGCAGGTGGCCGGTCTCGTCGCGGACCGCGACGAGGCCGGAGACGACGTCGATCACCTGTCCATCGGACAGCGCGCCTCCGCCGACGTCGGGCGGCCCTGCCTGGGTCCCGCTCGCCCCGTCGAAGCCCAGCGAGAGCACGACGCCCGAGCCAACGCCGGCGTCGGCGTGCGCGGATCCCGCGGCGCCGAGGATCGCGACAACGAGAGCGGTGCGCATGGGACGCGCGTTCCCACGATCCGTGCCGTGGCTGGCTCCACAACCACGCGCAGTTGCCGACCACACGGCGGTCCGAGCTCGCGATTTCGCGACATCCGTGTCGTGTCGCAGCCGAAGTCACCGGATTCGCGCGCGTTCGCGGTGAGGTCGGCGTGATGTCGGCGAGCGCGGGCGGGCGCTCGATGATGAGCGCATGACGGCCACCCGCAGCACCCTCCCCACCGTGTTCCTCCTCCCGTTCCTCGCCGCAGTCGGCTGCGTCGTCGGGACCAGCTCCGGCACCTCCTCCAGCACGGGCAACCTGAACGCGCAGGTCAGCATGGCGTGTCAGCAGGCACAGGACGACTGCAAGACCATGTTCGATGCGGTCGCGGCCGAAGGCTCCATGCTCGCGACGACCTGCCAGACCGACATGACGGCCTGCTCCAGTGCCGTGAACCAGCTCGAGCAGGATGCCGCGAGCGCGAACGCGGCGTGCAGCGCCGAGCTGAGCACGAGCTGCAGCCCGGGTTCGGGATCCGGCAGCGGCTCGGGATCCGGCAGCGGCTCGGGAGGTCTGACGGCCGGATGCGAGATGGCGATCGCGGACTGCATCCAGCAGACGCAGACGCTGCTGCAGGCGTCCTCGCTCCCCGACTGCGGGAGCTCGCTGATCTCGGCGTGCATGGATCCGAACAACGCGTCTGGCTGCCAGAGCGCGCTCCAGGCGTGTGCGAGCGATGCACAGAACCTGCAGTCGAACGCCGGCGACATCGCATCGCAGTGCAGCCAGGACATCCAGTCCGCATGCCAGTGACGCCCCGCGCGAACGCGCCGGCTTGATGCGTGCAGCCTGGCGGTGGCGTGTGCATCTCGTACCAGGTCAGCTTCTCGCTGTCAGGGCTACTCCTGGCGGGCGGGGCGTACTGTGTCCGCCGGGCGCGCGCTCTCGACCGCTCGATGTCTCCGCTGGCCATGATCCCGCTACTGTTCGGGACGCAGCAGCTCTGTGAAGGCTGGGTGTGGCTGGGGCTGGCGCGCGCGTGGCCCGCGGTGACGAGCGTCGCCGCGACGGCGTTCCTGCTGTTCGCGCTGTTCGTGTGGCCGGTCTGGATTCCGATGAGTGCGCTCACTGCCGAGCGCTCGCGCAACAAGCGGCGATTCCTGGACGTCATGCTCGTGCTCGGGGCGGTCACCGGGCTCGTGCTGGTCGCGCCCGTCATCGCGCACCCGGAATGGCTGCACGTCGAGAGGACGCGTTACTCGCTCCACTACCGGATCGCGGCCTCGCCGGTCGTCCGCGCGATCCCGGGGCTCGTGTGGGAGCTGCTGTACCTCGCCGCGGTCACCACGCCGCTGCTGGTGACCTCGCGCAGGTGGCTCGTCAACGCGGGCGTCGCGATCATCCTCGCGGCGGCGGTGGCGCGCCTGTACTTCGATGCGGCGTTCGCTTCGATGTGGTGCCTGTTCGCGGCCGCGCTGTCGCTCTACCTGTGCTTCGTGTTCCATCAGGCGCAGGAGCGGCAGCGGCACCTGGCGACCGTCCACTGAGAGCCCCGCCGGAGACTCGGGGCTCCGCTTCGCGCCCGCGCGCCGGCTAACCCTGCGACAACACGAGGCAAGGACCTGGCTCGCAGGGTGCAATCGTCCTGCCCCATGCGTGGTTTCTTCTCCGCGGTGTTCACGTCGGCCGTGCTGGTGGGGTGCGTGGGGCAGATCGACATGCCGCAGCAAGGGGGGAGTGGCAGCGGCTCGGGCTCCGGCTCGGGCAGCGGCTCCGGCTCGGGCTCGACGAGCCAGGCGCGCACGATGTTCGAGCAGAACGTGTACCCGATCATCAACGCGCCGGGGCAGGCGTCGGATTGTTCCGGCTGTCACAGCGCCGCGGGTCCCAACGGCAACACCGCCGGCTTCGTCGCGACGTCGCTCGCCGACGCGTACACGACGATCACCGGCTATCCGCACGTCGTCGGCGATTACACCGCGACCGGCGCGGGCCTGCTGGTGCGCATGGCGTCGACCGACGTCCACGTCACCTCGCGCGGTCGCAGCTTCACCGATGCCCAGAAGCAGGCGATCGTCGCGTGGCTGAACCAGGAGGTCTCGGAGCGTGCCGGTGGCAGCGGCAGCGGCAGCGGTAGCGGGAGCGGCGGCGAGACCGCGGCGCAGGCGACCTCGCGCGTGCTCAACCAGTGGTCCGCGTGCATGACGCTGGCGAACTTCAACACGGCGAAGATGGCGACCGCCTGGGCAACCACCCTGACGAACACCGGCGACGACTGCCAGGGCTGCCACTCCACCGGCGGCCAGGGCTTCATCGCGACGAGCGTCGTCGAGACCACCGGCACGACGCCGGGCATGTACACGACGATCGACACGAACGTGAACTACCTGGTGACCTACTTCAGCGTCGACCTCTCGGCCGGTCCGGCGGCTGCCAAGGTGATCGCGAACGAGAACCTGTTCAAGTCGCTGTCGTCCGGCGCCTCGGTGGCGTTCCCGAACCATCCGTCGTTCCAGTGGGACGGCAGCGCCGCGAAGACCGCGCTCGAGAGCTTCTACAACCTGACCGTGCAGGACCTGCCGAACTGCCAGGCCTCGGGCACCAAGCTCAGCCCGCCGGCGTGATCTCCGGCCACGGCGAGACGCCGAGCGCCGCTGGCTCCTCGACGCGCTCGAACCCTCGCGCGCGCGACATCCGCGCCCCCTCCTCGAGCGCGACCGCGATGAGCTCGGCGATGTGATACGCGCGACGCTGCGCGCCCTGGTGGATCTGCTCGCGGCAGCTGAAGCCGTCGGCGAGCACGATCGTGTCGCGGGCAGCTCCGCGCACCGCCGGCAGGATGCCGCGCTCGCCGATCGCCATCGAGATGTCGTAGTGATCGGCCTCGTAGCCGAACGAGCCCGCGAGCCCGCAGCACCCGGAGTCCGGCACCTCGAGGTCCAGCTTCATCGCGCGCAGCAGCTGGAGCTCCTTGTCGAAGTCGAGCACGGACTTGTGGTGGCAGTGGCCCTGGACGATCGCGTGCGCGTGCACGCGCGGCGGCTCGTAGCCGGTCTCGATCAGCAGCTCGGACAGCGTCCGCGCCTGATGCGTGAGGCGGCTCGCGCGCTCGTCGCCCGGGAACAGCGCGGGCAGCTCGTCGCGGAATGCCGACACGCAGCTCGGTTCGAGCCCGACGATCGGCCAGCGTTCGCGGATCGCCTCGTCGAGCACGCGGAACGTGCGCTGCCACAGCCGCTTCGCGAGATCGAGCATGCCGTAGTCGTACGTGGCGCGCCCGCAGCACACGTGCCCGCGCGGCACCACCGGATCGAAGCCCGCGTCGATCAGCACGAGCCACGCGGCCTCGAGCGTTTCCGGAAAGAAGTAGTTGTTGAACGTGTCCGGCCACAACACGACGGGGCGCCCGCGGCCCGTCGCGCGCCCGGAGTGCCGGCGAGAGAACGTGTGGGTCGCGAACCGCGGGAACGGACGCTCGGGCGCCATGCCGGCGAGGCGCGCGAGCAGCGTGCGCAGACCGGGCGTGCGTGCCATCAGGTTCGCGATCTCGGGGACGTAGCTCGCGACGAGCGCCCAGCGGTGGATCCAGCCGAACGCGTACGCGTGGCGAGGCCGCGCGTGGTGCTCGTAGTAGTGCGACAGGAACTCCGACTTGTACGTCGCGATGTCGACGTGCACCGGGCAGTCCCCCTTGCAGCCCTTGCAGGCGAGGCACAGATCGAGCGTGTCCTTGACCGCGTCGCTCGCCCAGCCATCCGTGACGAGGTCTCCTTGCATCATCTCGAACAACGCGTGCGCACGACCGCGCGTCGTGTGCTTCTCGTCGTGCGTCACCATGTAGCTCGGGCACATCGTGCCGCCGTCGCTGCGGCGGCCCTTGCCGATGCCGACGCAGCGGATCGCGGCGTGGCGAAAGTCGCCGTGATCTTGCTGCGGGTGGAAATGCGTCTCGACGGGCGCGGGATGGTAGGTCGCGAGCTCGAGGTGCTCGGTGCGCGTGTCCCCGTCGACGATCTTGCCCGGGTTCATCCGATCTTCCGGATCCCAGATGTGCTTGAACTCGCGGAACGCCTCGACGAGCTCCGGGCCGAACTGCTTCACGAGCAGCTCGCCGCGCGACTGGCCATCGCCGTGCTCGCCGGACAGCGAGCCGCCGAAGCGGACGACCAGGTCGGCGGCATCGTCGGTGAAGCGCCGGTAGGTCTCGCGACCCGACGGGGTCGACAGCTCGAAGTCGATGCGGCAGTGGATGCAGCCCTGGCCGAAGTGTCCGTACAGCGCGGCCTCGAGCCCGTGGCGGTGCATGAGCGCGCGCAGCTCGCGCAGGTACTCGCCCGCGCGGTCCGGCGGCACGGCCGAGTCCTCCCAGCCGGGCCAGAAGTTGCGATGGCCTGGAATGAACGCGGTCGCACCGAGCCCCGACTCGCGCACCTGCCACACCTGCTCCGCTTCGTCGGGATCGTCGTACAGCTTCATCGCCGGCGCGTTCGGCTCGCGGCGCAGCGCGTCCATCAGCCGGTGCGCCTGATCATCCGCCTCGTCGCGCGAGTCCGCGCCGAGCTCGACGAGCAGCCAGCCCTTGCCTCGCGGCAAGAGCTTGATGTCGGACGCGTGCATCCCGGTCGCTCGCATGTCGTCGATCAGCTTGTCGTCCATGCCTTCGAGCCCGACCGGCCGGAACTCGCGGATCTGCGGCACGTGATCGGCCGCGGAGTAGACGTCCGGATATCCGAGCACGACGAGCGCGCGATGCGGTCTCGACGGATACACCTCGAGCGTCGCCTCGAGAATGGTCACGCACGTCGACTCGGTGCCGACGAGCGCGCGTGCGACCTGAAACCCGTTCTCGGGCAGCAGCTCGTCGAGGTTGTACCCGGACACTCGTCTCGGGATCGGCGCGAAGCGGCGACGGATCAGATCCGCGTAGCGATCGCGAAGGCTCGCGAGCGCGCGGTAGATCTCGCCGACTCGCCCGCCGCCGGCGATCTTGGCCGCGAGCTCCGCGTCGGAGGTCGCGCCGACGCGCAGGCGCAGGCCGTCGTACGTGACGATCTCGAGGGACTCGACGTGATCGGCCGTGCGTGCGCCCGGGCCGTAGAACTCGGCCATCACCGAGTGGATCCCGCACGAGTTGTTGCCGAGCATCCCGCCGAGCGTGCAGTGATTGTGGGTCGCCGGATCGGGGCCGTACGTCAGGCCGTGGCGAGACAGCTCGCCGCGCAGGTCGTCGAGCACGCAGCCCGGCTCCACGCGCACTCGCCGCCGCGCGCGATCGACGCCGAGCACGCGCTGCATGTACTTGCTGAAGTCGAGGACCACGGCCGTGTTGACGCATTGCCCGGCGAGGCTGGTGCCACCGCCGCGACCGAGCACCGGCACGCCGTGGGCACGGCACGTACGCAGTGCATGCTCGACATCGCCCGCATGGCGGGGCAACACCACTCCGATCGGGACCTGCCGATAGTTCGACGCGTCGTGCGAGTAGATCGCGCGCGAGGCCGTGTCGAAGCGGACCTCGCCCTCGATCCCTGCCGCGAGATCGTGCGCCAGCGTGTTTCCGGGCGGCAGCGCATCGGCGACCACCAGTCGATTACTGCGGATCATGGAGAGCCTCGATGCAGCACGCATTCCGGACATCGGCACGGCCGCGGTGCGCTGGTTGCAGGTGCGCGTGAACGTGTCGTCGTGCGGCACACTCGCCTCGGCAGTCGCACCCCCGACATCGCGTCGATGACGACTGCCGCGTACGGCGAGTGAGCGACCGCGAGCTTTTCGGCGGGCGCGGCGATCGCGGTGTGCCGTCATCGCCGCGCGATCGCAACCCCCGTCGCGATCGCGGCGGCGGAACACAGCGCGAGCACACCGAGGTGTTCGCGCACCCATAGCTCGCTATCGCGGGCGCGCGCACGCCGATCGAAGCGGCCGTGCGCGCCGCGGTCTCCCGGCACCGGGGCGTCGAGGTTGTCGGGACGGTCGCGACGGGGCTCGTCGGTCTGCTGGCCGGAGTAGCCCTTGCGCGCGAGGAACCGGTCGAGGAGCCCTGGCGCGACCATCTGGCCGACGATCGCCTTGACCGCACTCCAGCCGAGCCAGCGCTCGCGCACCGGGCGCTCGATCACGTGGACGACCGCATCGGCGATCACTTCCGGTTGGTAGATCGGCGGCACGGGCTGGGCTCGATGTGGCAAGCGGCTCCGGACCTGGTCGAACTGCGGCGTGTTGACCGCGGGCAGCTGGAGCATCGACAGCCGGATGTGGCTTCGCTCGTGGATGAGCTCGGAGCGCAGCGAGTCCGTGAACCCGCGGATCGCGGCCTTGCTCGCGCAGTACGCGCTCTGCAGCGGGATCGAGCGGTACGCGAGCGCGCTGCCGACCTGGATCACGTGTCCGCGATCGCGTGTGCGCATGTGCTCGAGAGCGGCCATCGTTCCGTACACGGTGCCCAGGTAGTTGACCGCCGTCACGCGCGCGTATTCCTCCGGACGCATCTCGCTGACCGGCGAGAACACCGAGACCATCGCGTCGTTGATCCAGACGTCGATCGTGCCCCAGCGCGCCACGATCTCTCGCGCGGCGGCAGACACCTGGTCGTGGTCCGACACGTCGAGCGAGAGCACGTGCGCATCTCCGCCACGCTCGCGAATCTCGCGCGCGGCGTGCTCGAGTGCCTCATGATTGCGCGCGATCAGGCCGACGCGCGCTCCACGCTCGCCGACCGCGCGCGCGATCGCGCGACCGACGCCGCTCGATGCTCCGGTCACGACGATCACCTTGTTCTCGAGGGGGCTACGGTCCAGCACACTGGCTCGCCAGTGCAGCATCGATGCCGGGCCATCCGCGGCGCGCGGCGCCGAGCTTGCACAACACGGTGCAGGAGGATCCATGTCAGCGCTGTCCCGAGTTCGTGGCAGGCAGCTCGCAGCGGGCGCGATCGGTGGGATCGCCGGCCTGATCGCGATGCAGCTCGTCCAGAAGCTGTTCTCCCCGCTCGTGCGACCCCGCGTGCACAAGCCGACCGATGTGTTCGCGACCGAGAGATCGATCTCGCCGCTCGGACCGAAGCATCATCCCGATGAAGATGCGACCGACGCCATCGCGCGGATCGCGTACTCCAAGGTCCGCGGTCACGAGCCGTCGCCGAAGCTCGAGAACCTGCTGTCGTGGGGTGTCCATATCGGCTACGGCCTCGTCGCGGCGGCCGCTTACAGTCTCGTGCGCGGGAGGCGCAGCCGTCATCCGGTGCGCGATGGTGTCGTGTTCGGCACCGCGCTCTGGCTCGCGGGCAACGAGCTCGCGATGCCGCTGCTCGGGCTCACCGACAAGCCGACGGCGTACTCGCCCAGCCAGCACGCGCAGATGCTCGCCGCGCATCTCGGCTACGGCGTCGCGTCGACCGTCACGACCCGCTACCTGGAGCGTGCACGATGAGCGAGACCGTCGCCGACTACGTGTTGCAGCGGCTCTACGCCTGGGGAATCCGCCGGATCTACGGCTACCCCGGCGATGGCATCAACGGCTTTCTCGGTGCGCTCGACCGCGCGTCCGATCGCGTGCGCTTCGTGCAAACGCGCCACGAGGAGCTGGCGGCGTTCATGGCGACCGCGCACGCCAAGTTCTCGGGCGAGGTCGGCATCTGCATGGCGACGTCCGGCCCCGGCGCGATCCACTTGCTCAACGGCCTCTACGACGCGCAGCTCGACGGCCAGCCGGTCGTCGCGATCGTCGGCCAGCAGAAGCGGATGTCGATCGGCGGCGATTTCCAGCAGGAGGTCGACCTCCAGAGCCTGTTCAAGGACGTCGCGCACCAGTTCTGCCAGACCTGCATGCACCCCGCGCAGGCGCGCACGCTCGTCGATCGCGCGATGCGGATCGCGCGCGCGACGCGCAACGTGACCTGCGTGGTGTTTCCGAACGACGTGCAGGAGTCCGAGGCGATGGACAGCGGCCCGCGCGAGCACGGCGTCGTGTACTCGGGGATCGGATTCGCGCGCTCGCGGATCGTCCCCGAGGACGACGAGCTCCGGCGCGCCGCCGAGATCCTCAACGAGGGCGAGCGCGTCGCGATCCTCGCCGGCGCCGGCGCACTCGCCGCGTCCGACGAGGTGGCGCAGATCGCCGATCTGCTCGGCACCGGCGTCGCGAAGGCGCTGCTCGGCAAGGCCGTGCTGCCCGACGACCTGCCGTTCGTGACCGGCGGCATCGGGCTCCTCGGCACGAAACCGAGCGATCTGATGATGCAGAACTGCGACACGCTCCTCATGATCGGGACCAACTTTCCGTACTCGGAGTGGCTCCCCGAGCCCGGCCAGGCGAAGTGCGTCCAGATCGACATCAGCGAGCGCAAGCTCTCGCTGCGCTACCCGGCGGACGTGCTGTTACACGGCGATTCGCGCGAGACGCTGCAGGCCCTCATGCCCTTGATCTCGCGCAAGCAGGATCGCACGTGGCGCGAGGGTGTCGAGGCCGCGGTCGCCGAGTGGTGGCAGCTGCTCGAGAGCCGCGCGATGGTCAGCGCCGACCCGATCAACCCGCAGCGCGTGTTCTGGGAGCTGTCACCCCGGCTGCCCGACCGCTGCATCCTGACGGCAGACTCCGGATCGTCGACGAACTGGTGGGCGCGCGACCTCAAGATCCGGCGCGGCATGATGGCCTCGCTGTCGGGCAACCTGGCGACGATGGGGCCGGGCATGCCGTACGCACTCGCCGCGAAGTTCGTGCATCCCGATCGCCCGGTGCTCGCGTGCATCGGCGACGGCGCGATGCAGATGAACGGCAACAACGTCCTCATCGACGTCGAGAAGTACTGGCGCGAGTGGCAGGACCCTCGGTTCGTCGTGCTCGTGCTCAACAACGGCGACCTCAATCAGGTGACGTGGGAGCAGCGCGTGATGGCGGGCGATCCGAGGTTCCCGGGGTCGCAGGCGCTGCCGAAGTTCTCGTTCGCCGAGTACGCGCGCCTGCTCGGCTTCGAAGGCATCGAGATGCGCACCCCCGACGACATCGGTCCGGGATGGGACAAGGCGCTCGCGGCCGACCGGCCGGTGCTCGTCGAGGCGTTCACCGACCCCGAGGTGCCGCCGCTGCCGCCGCACATCGAGCTCGTGCAGGCCAAGCACCTGGTCGAGGCGATCGTGAAGGGCGACCCCGAGCGGTGGGCCGTCATCAAGGACTCGGCGAAGCAGATGTGGGCCGGCCTCGTGAAGTGACGCTCGTCCGCGCCGTCACCAGCGCTGGACGACGCGGTATCGCGGTAGATTGCAGCCACACGTGCTGACCCACGCCCAGGCGCGAAGGTTCTACGATTGGTTCGGGGCCCGGCAGGATCTGCAGCGGGTCTACGAGGACCACAGCATCGACGTGCTCGTCGCGCACTCGGCCTTCGACCGCGCGCGAGCGGTCGTCGAGCTCGGGTGCGGCACGGGACGCCTCGCCGAGCGCCTGCTTCGCACCCGCCTGCCGGCCGATGCGACGTACGTCGGGCTCGACATCAGCCAGACGATGGTCGACCTCGCCCGCGAGCACGTCCGGCCGTGGCGCGACCGCGCCGACGTTCGGCTCGGCGACGGGTCGCTGCGGCTGCCGCTGCCGGATCGCAGCTGCGATCGCTTCGTCTCGACCTACGTCCTCGATCTGTTGACGGAGGACGACATCCGGACCGCGCTCGACGAGGCGCACCGCGTGCTGGTGCCGGGCGGGAGGCTCTGCCTCGCGAGCCTCACGTTCGGACAGACGGCATGGTCGCGCGCGCTCTGCCGGCTGTGGACGCACGTCCACGCGCGTCATCCGATGTGGGTGGGCGGCTGCCGACCCCTCGAGCTGACGTCATTTTTCGACGGCCGCTGGGACCTCCAGCACCAGCAGGTCGTGTGCACGCTCGGCATCTGCACCGAGGTCGTGGTCGCGAGCCCGAGCTAGAGGCGGATCCGCTCGCCGGGCTCGGGCGCGCGCACCGAGGCAAATCCGCGCCGGGCGAGCAGCTCGGCGAGCACGCGCTGTGCCGGCGGCTCGCCGTGGACGAGCATCACCTGGCGGAGCTCTCCGTTCGCGCGCACGCGCTCGGCGAAGTCGACGAGGCCCTGCTGGTCGGCATGCGCCGAGAATCCGTCGAGCACGACGACCTCGGCCGCGAGCGTGTGCATGATCCCGAAGATCCGGACCTCGGGCCGCCGCTCGACGAGCCGCCGCCCGAGCGTGTGCTGCGCCTGGAAGCCGACGATCAAGATCGTGTTCTTCGCATCCTCGACCGTCGCGCGCAGGTGGTGGAGGATGCGACCACCCTCGCACATGCCGCTCGCGGAGATGATGATGCACGGATGACGTTCGGCGTCGATCGCCTTCGACTGCTCGACCTCCGACACGTAGTGGAGCTCGTCGAAGTCGAACGGCGAGTTGCCGCCGTGCAGGAGCTCGTACGTGTCGCGGCTGTAGCATTCGGGGTGGAGCTTGAACACGTCCGTCAGCTTCACCGTCAGCGGCGAGTCCACGTAGACGGGCAACGCCGGGATGCGGTTCGCCGCGCGCAGCAGCTTGAGCTCGTAGATGATCTCCTGAGCACGCTCGAGCGCGAACGACGGGACGATGACCTTGCCGCCGCGCGCGTGCGTGCGCGTCACGGCCGCCGCGAGCTCGTTCGACGTGTCCTCGATCGGCCCGTGGAGCCGATCGCCGTACGTGCTCTCGCTCAGCAGGTGATGCACGCCGTCCGGGATCTCGGGATCGCGGAGGATCGGCAGGTGCGGTCGCCCGAGATCGCCGGTGAACGCGAGGCGCGTGGTCGTGCCCTCGTCCTCGATGTCGAGCACGACGATCGCGCTGCCGAGCACGTGGCCGGCGTCGAGAAACGTCAGCTCGATCCCGGGGGCGATGCGCTGGCGGTGGTGGTACGGCACCGCGAGCACGTGCTCGAGCAGCCCGATCACGTCGTCGCGCGTGTAGAGCGGCTCCACCGGATCGAGGCCGCGGACGCCGCGGGCGATCAGCTTCTCGATGTGCTTGGCGTCGGCCTCCTGGAGCGACGCGGCGTCGAGCAGCATCGGCACGCACAGATCGCGCGTCGCCGGCGTCGTGTAGACCGGGCCGCGGTAGCCGCGGCGCGCGAGCACCGGCAACGCGCCGGAGTGGTCGATGTGCGCGTGCGAGAGCACGACCGCGTGGAGAGACTCGACGTCGATCGGCAGGCGCTTGTTGCGCTCCGCGGCCTCGCGCCGGTGGCCCTGAAACAGCCCGCAGTCGAGGAGCACGTTCGCGCGGGAGGTCCGCAACAGATGCTTCGAACCGGTGACGGTCTGCGCGGCCCCGATGAATTCGAGCTCGATCATGGCTTCCTCCCGTGCGGAGTCGTCGATTTCGCGAACGCGGGCGTCGTCGCTGCGGGCTCGACCGCGAGCTCGCGCTGCAGGATGCGCAGCGCGCTCTCCGGGTCGTCGACATACTGGAACAGCGCCAGATCTTCGGGTGCGATCGTGCCGTGGCGCACGAGCGCGTCGAAGTCGACGATCTCCTTCCAGTAGCGCGAGCCGTAGAGCAAGACCGTGATCTTGCGATCGAGCTTGTGCGTCTGCGACAGCGTCAGGATCTCGGTGAGCTCGTCGAGCGTGCCGAGCCCGCCGGGAAACGCGACCATCGCGCGCGCGAGGTGCGCGAACCACAGCTTGCGCATGAAGAAGTAGTGGAACTCGAACATCAGCTCGCGCGTGACGTACGGGTTCGGGCGCTGCTCGTGAGGCAGGCCGATGTTGAGCCCGATCGTGCGCCCGCCCGCGTCCGAGGCGCCGCGGTTCGCGGCCTCCATGATGCCGCCGCCGCCGCCGGAGCACACGATGAAGCGCTGCGCGCCCGGCGGCAGCGACTTCGACCACAGCGTGCACAGCCGCGCGAGCTCGCGGGCCTCGGTGTAGTAGCGGCCGAGCGGTCCGTCCTCGCGAAGCCGCGCCGAGCCGAAGAACACGATCGTGTCGTGGATGCGAGCGCGCTGGAACGCGCGTAGCGGCTCGAGGTACTCGGCAAGGATGCGGAGCGGCCGCGCTTCGTCACTGTCGAGGAATGACAGGTCGTGATACGCGAGCTGGCGATCCGGTGCGGGCATCGATCGCATTCGATGCACGTCCGGTACCCGAGGCCCGGCGCGCGCGCGGATGCGATCGCGCAAACGCAGCGCGGCGCAGGTCAGCCGCGCAAGCCGCTCGCGGATTCGAGCGGGATCTTCGCTGCGACGATCTCGTCGATGCGCGCCGCGAGCTGCCTCGCGTCGAATGGCGTGTCGAGCAACTCGGCGCGCAAGCACTTCGCGAGACCACGGACGGCGTCGTCCGCATGCGCGGTGATCACCAGGAACGGCGTCGTCACCCCGGCCGCCCGCGCCATGGCGAGCGAGTGCAGGCCACCGGGCAGCGGGATGCGGACGTCCGAGATCACGAGATCGCACGGCTTCTCGTCCGCGAGCAGCAGCAGCAGCTCCCACCCGGATCCGGCCACCTCGATCGTTCCGCACAGCGGCTGCAGCACGTCGACGAGCCAGCCGCGCATCGCGGCGTCGT
The DNA here is from genome assembly GCA_050257515.1 of Acidobacteriota bacterium. Lineage (GTDB taxonomy): Bacteria > Myxococcota_A > Polyangia > Haliangiales > Haliangiaceae > JABFXX01. The sequence goes on from JBLMXA010000172.1 coordinate 17,943, forward strand.
GTTCGGCGAGGATGATGTCGAGGCGCTTCACCCTGCACCCGCGTAGCGGTGGGCGGCGCTGCGCAGCGCGGCCAGGTCGAACGGCTTCTCGAGCACCGCCGCGGCGCCGAGCCGGCGCGCCTCCGCGAGAAACCCCGGCTCGGCGAGCCCGGTGATCAGGATGAACGGCGTGGACCAGTCGGCGCGTCGCAGACGCGCGAGCACGTCGAGGCCGCTGACGCGCGGCATCCGCTGATCGGCGACGATCGCGTCGATCGCGCGCGGATCGACGCGCTGCTCGAAGACACGACGGATCATCGTGTCGAGCTCGGCACCATCCTTGCTCTCGATGACGTCGAATCCGTCGCGGCGAAGCGTGACGACGATCAGCCGGCGCATCGCCGGATCATCTTCTGCGACCAGGATCACCGGCGCGCGCCCGGCGTTGTCGTTGATAGCTGCGAACATGACAGCTCCTCGCTGCATACAGCGCGACTTCACAACACAGGACGTGCGCCGCGGATCCGCGTTCACGGCGCGCGCGTTCACCCAATCTTCACGTGCCGCGGACGGCCTGCGCGCCAACGCTCATGAGGAGCGTGCGCACGCGCCGTCGCGCAAGCGCTGCGGCGGCGATCACGAAGATGGTCATCGACGCACCTGGACGGGGTCGGAGCATCCGAGATGCCAACTCGCATGCGTCCTCGCGACCGTCCTCGTGCATTCGGTGCGCGGTCGTCCTAGCGCGCAGACCGCGCGAGCGCGCGCCGCAGGAGCTCACCGATCTCGACCAGCGTGTCGCGCTCGCTGCGATCGAGCGCCGGATCCGAGGCCACGCTCACGACCACCGGCGCGCTGCGCGCGGCGGGCCGTGCTGCATCGCCGCCGTCACGCCACGGCGCACGGGTCGTCTTCGATGTCACCACGCCACGCGGCGCCGTCGGCGCGCAGCCGCGTCGCGAGAGACCGGTCGACGTACGCCAGCCTCGACCGCGAACGGGCAGCGAAGTAGCGAGCCCACCGCGTCAAGCCTCCGGCCTGTTCGAGCCAGATCTCGCTCGCGTCGGTCACCTCGAGTGACTCGAAGATGATCGTGAGTGGAACGTGGCCGAGCAGGGTCGAGCTCATGGTGGTGGAAAAGGTGGTGGGGTCCTGCCCGCGTTCGAAACGATCTGACCTAGGGAGGTTTTTCGAGTCCGTGTCGACACCAGGACGCCCACCGTAACTAGAGTTGCTGGAGCATGAACAGCAGCACGGCGACCCACAGGACATACGCGAAGACATCCATCAGCTCGCCACCCGCGTAGTCGGCCCGCCGCATGGCACGCGACACCAGCAGCCCGCGTGCCAAGGCCAAGCCCGCTGATCGTGGTCGCGAATCAGCGCCCACCCTTGCAGAACGCCACGGTCACCGCTTCGGACGCGCGCGCCGGTGCAGCGTGGACGGGTCGATCCCGAGGACCTCGGCCGCGCGCGTCTTGTTGCCATCGCACTTGTCGATGACGAACGCGATGTACTCCTCCTCGACCTCGCGCAGCTTCGGAAGTCGATCGCGCGGGAGACTGAACCGTTCCTGTCCGCCCGCGATCGTCGGTGCCAGCGCCGAGAGCTCGACCATGCCGAGCTCCGGAGTCGTACCGACGACGACCAGGCGCTCGATCAGGTTCTCGAGCTCGCGCACGTTGCCGGGCCACGGGTATCGCGACAACGCCGTGATCACGTCCGCGGCGACGTGCCCGACCGGCGAGTGCGGATTCCGCGACCGCGCAACGGCGAGGAAGTGTTCGACCAGCACCGCGACGTCATCGAGCCGCTCGCGCAGCGGCGGCACGGCGATCGGCACGACGTTGAGGCGATAGAACAGATCCTGACGGAACGTCCCGTCCGTGACCCGGTGCTCGAGATCCTGGTGGGTCGCGGCGACGATGCGCACGTCGACCAAGCGCGGCTCGTCCGAGCCGACGGCGCGCACCTCGCCCTGCTGGAGGACGCGCAGGAGCTTGCCTTGCAGGGGCCGCGGCATGTCCCCGATCTCGTCGAGGAACAACGTCCCGCCGTTCGCCTCGACGAAGAGGCCCGCGCGCGCCGCGGTCGCACCGGTGAAGGCACCGCGCGTGTGGCCGAACAGCTCGCTCTCGAGCAGCGACTCGGGAAGCGCGGTGCAGTTGATGGCGACGAATGGCTGCTCCCGGCGCGCCCCGGCACCGTGGAGCGCGCGCGCGACGAGCTCCTTGCCGGTACCGCTCTCGCCCCGGATCAACACGGCGGACGACGACAGCGCGATCCGCTCGATCAGCGAATACAGCTCTCGCATCGCGCGGCTCCGCCCGACGAGTGCCGCCATCCCGTCGCGGGTGTGGACGCGAAGCAGCTGGTTCTCGCGACGCAGCGCGCGGTGCTCGGCGGCTCGATTGGCGTGGAGCACCAGCTCGTCGAGTCGGACCGGCTTGACGATGTAGTGCCACGCGCCGCGGCGCATCGCTTCGATCGCGCTCTCGATCGCGCCGAACGCGGTCATGATGATGACCGGCAGCTCGGGATCCGCGGCGTGCGCCGCATCGAGGACATCGAACCCGTCGACCTCGGCCATCCGCAGATCCGTGATCACCAGATCCGGCGCCGTGCGCCCGATCGCCTCGACCGCCGCCTTGCCGCCGTCGACGACGCGCGCTTTCCAGCCTTCTTCGGCGAGCTTGTCGCCGAGCAGCCGCGCCATCTCGACGTGGTCGTCCGCAATCAGCACGGTCTTCTCCATCACGCCGCCACCGGCCACGCGATCCTCACGCGTGTTCCCGACCCTGGCGTACTCTCGAGCTCGATCTCGCCCGAGTGAGCGCGGACGATCTGCGCGACGACCCAGAGTCCGAGGCCGGTGCCTTGCCCGCGCTTCTTGGTCGTGAAGAACGGATCGAACACTTGAGCCTGGAGCTCGCGCGCGATGCCGTGGCCATCATCGCTGACCTGGAGCACCACCGCGCCATCGCGTCGCACCGCCGACAGCTCGACGCGCCCGCCACGCTCGCAGGCATCGAGCGCGTTCAGGACGAGGTTGATCAGGACCTGCTGGACCTGATCGGGGTTGGCGCGGATCGCCGGGATGTCGTCGTCGCGTCGCACCTCGATCCGGAGGTCGCGCTTGCTGGCCTGAGTCGCGAGCAGATCGCAGACGGTCTGCAACGTGGCGTTGGCATCCACTGGCTGCATGGTCTCCGGCGCCGCGCGCACGTAGTCGAGCAGTTGCTGGATCAGCCGGGTCACGCGATCCGTTTGATCGATCGCGACCTGAAGATTCGAGGACTCCGCATGCGCACCGCCGAGGTGAGACAGCGCGAGCTCGACGCGGCCGCGCGCCACGTTGAGCGGCGTACCGATCTCGTGCGCGATGCCGGCCGCGAGCTGTCCGGCGGTGACGAGCTTCTCGGAATGCAGCAGCCGCTCCTCGATCCGTCGCATCTGTGTGAGGTCCTCGAACACGACGAGCGTGCTCACGTCCGCGATCCCTCGCTCGAGCGGGATCGCGTGGATATTGAGCCAGACTTCCTCCGCGAACAACGCGAGCCGCGCACGGTGCATCGACTGTGGCTGCCGCGTCTCGATCGCGCGATCCACGAGCTGGTTCAGGATCGCGGCATCCTCGGGATTGCCGCGCGACACGACCTCGGAGAGCGGTTCGCCCGTCACTCGTTGCGTGAAGCGCTCCGTGAACCAACGGTTCACGCCGGTGATCCGGCGGTCCTCGGAGAGCATGAGGACGCCGCTCGGGATGTGATCGACGATCTTCTCCGCGCGCTCGGTGAGGTGCTCCAGCCGAGCCGCGTTGCGAAGTCGTTCGCGCAGCATCGTCGTGCGACGGGTGGCGTGGATGACATAGCCGGCGGCCAGGATGAGGAGCACGAGCACGAGCCCGCTGCCGGTCAGGACACGTCGCACCAGGACCCCCTCTTGCTCGTCGAGCGGCTCGGTGGAGCTCAGCACGATGATCCGCCAGGCCTGCCCGTCGTCGACCTTGACCTGTGCGGCCGTCGCGACCGCAGGTGCCGCCGGCAGCCCAGCCGCGCGTGCGACCGGAACACTGACCATCGTCGTGGCGATGTCCCGCGGGGAGTCCGCGCCCATCGCGTGCGGCATCGCCTGCGCCAGCGCGCTCAACATCCGATCGCTCGCCGGAGTCGGTGTCCCATCGGGCCCCAGGACGAGCACGCGGGACATCGCGTCCACGGGCAGCTTCGCTCGCGCGAGCAGCAGGCGCATGTCGACGACGATCCCGATCGACACGCGATGCTTTCGCGCACGCCGCGCGTAGACGCGATACCACGCCGAATCGGTACCACCGGTGAGGACCCTGGAGATCTTCACGGTGTCGGGCGCCGCGTCGGCCGCATCCAGCGTTCGCGTCATCTCGGCGCGCGCGAGCTCGGCGCTGCGAGGAGGAGCATCGAAGGCGATGACCTCGGTCGTGTCCCCGCCATCACCGCGCGAGTCCATGACGAGGTACTCGCGCTTGATCGTCGCGATCGCATGCAGCTCGCGCTCTGCAACTTGTGGTGACTCGGCTTTCTCGACCAGGGTCGCCGCGAGGTCGAGATCCTCCACCACGTTCGCCTGGTCCATCGACATCGAATGCGCGATCTGCGCGAGCTTCTGGGTGCGCTCGCTCGAGTACTGCTCGTAGAGCGCAGCGCGGTCGCGCTGGAGGACGCGCCGCCCGGCCAGGACGAGGCCGATCAGCGCCACGATCGACGCCAGGATCACCATGAAGATCGGCCGGTTCCTCATCCGCGAGCGTCATGTGTACCACCCAAGCGCCTCGTCGGAGACTTGCAGAATGCAATGCCCGGTCTTGCATCTTGCGGCGATCACGACATTTTCAATGGGGGCGAGTGCCGTGATCTCCGACGGGTGTTATGGGGAATGGAGGTGTACGGTCGAACGAAAGGGGCCGAGGAGTCGACCCGGTGGCTCGAGCGGTGCGATCTCGAGCAGGACGTCGGCCCGTGGTTCGTCGAGATCCAGATCGTCGCCGACGATGACGACGACGCTCCGTCCACGCTCGACCTGAACATCTACCCGATCGAGTGGGACATCACGTTTCGACGCCGTGGCCAGATGTCGTCGATCAAGGTCACCGGTGCCGCGCACGTCAACGGATGCGACGACTTCGCGCTGCTCGACCGCGTGACGTCTCTCGATCGATTCGGCACGCTGCTCGCCGCGATCGAGCTGCAGCACGGGCTCCGGTTCGGGCGCTCGTCGGCCGCGGTCCGCAGCAACCTGGCCGGTGCACAGCGCATCGTTCGCGCGTGGCTGGCGACCGCCTGAGATGAGTGACGTCCTCGCTCAGAATGTCCATGATCTGCTGGAGACGCGTGTCGACAGCTTCGAGAAGCTCGACCTCGTGCTCGCGCTCAGGGAAGCCTCGAACGCGACGATGACGATGGACGAGCTACAGCACGCCCTGCGTTTCTCGCGCGAGACGTTGCGCGAGCTCGTGACCGAGCTGAGTGCCGCGAAGCTCGTCGAGCACACCGCGCGCGGCGCGGTGAAGCTCGTGGCCGCCAACCCACTCGATACCGAAGCTCTCGACGCACTCGCTGCTTCCTGGGCTCGCGACCGCACGCTCGTCGCGCGCACGCTCGCCGAGCTCGCGGTCGCGCGGATCCGCGGCATGGCAGAACAGGCGCTGACGAAGCCACCTCGCGGCAAACGCTAGCCGGCCGGGTGGCGCAAAATGCAAGACTGCCGACGCATTCTGCAACCCGATGCGCGAGTCCACTCGCGACCGTGAGCTCGTCGACATCGTCGTGTATGTTCTCTGGGTCGCGCTCCTGATCGCGCTGGCCGCTGTGCTCGAGCGGCGGCGATGGAAGCCATCTCGCGATCCAGGCGCCGTCGCCTGACCGTGTATCGCCTGGAACCCTACGGCGCCCAAGAGGCCACCGCGAGCGATCCGCTCGACGCGCTCGCCGCGCTCGCGAGTGCGATCGGCGCAGAAGCGATCGCGCGAGATGTCGGTCTGTTCGCGCGAAAGCTCGAGCACTCGCGGCTGTTCGTCGCGGTGCTCGCACCGACGACCATGCGCCGCGCCGCGATCGTGAACGCGCTGATCGGCGACAACATCCTTCCCACCGACGTCGAACGTCTCGCATTGCCGATCCTGTTGCACGGCGGCCACGAACAGGGCGCGACGGTGGTGTTCGAGGACGGTCAGTCGCGTGTCATCGATCTGCACGATCTGGCGCGGTTCGTGTCGCCTGGCAGGAGTGGCGGTCACGAGCGACAAGTCCAGCTGATCCGAGCCTGCGCTGGCGGGGCGTTGCTGCGCTCGGGCGTGTGCCTGATCGACGGTGCGCCCGACGACCTCGCTGCCGTGTCGGATCACGTGCCACGGATCGATTTCGTGCTGTGCGAGAGCTCCCACCCACCGTCCTCCTGGCGACTCGAGAGCCCGAACGAGCTCCGCATCGCCGCGTCGACACCGGACGAGCTCGCGAACGCGATCGCGACCCTGTCGGCGGCAGCAAGCGATGTCGGCGCGCTCGACCTCGAGCGCATCTCGGGACAGGAGCTCCGGCAGTTCTGCCTTCGCCTCGAGCAGTACCTCATCGAGGCGCGCTCCGCCCTCGAGCGGCCGGTCGACCAGGGGTGGTCGCGGATCGACGCGATCGAGGCGTGCATCCGCAAGTTCGAAGAGCTCGCGCAGCGGTGGCGGAGCGCCGGGTCGACGCGAGCGTCGCTCGTCCACTATCTCGATCTCGAACGCCGCAAGCTCCTGATGGCCTCGAAGGCCGACCTCGTCGCGGCCCTCCACGTGCAGCTCGCACGGCATCCCGCCCGCAAGAGCGAGCTCCGCGAAGCGGCGCACGCGATCGGTCGCGATCTCGTGGTCGAAGCGATTCGCGCTTGGCGGCGGGCCGTGCGGGTTCACGTCGACGTCCAGATCCACCGGCTGACCGAGGATCTCCTGCAGCAGACGCTGGACGCACTGGGCGAGCTCGCCGGCCGCATCTCGGCGATCGCATTCTCGGGGCTGACGCTGCTGACCAAGCTCGATCCGTTCGTGCTTCGCCCGCGCGCCATCACGAACACGTCGGCATGGGACGTGATCGTGCCCGAAGCGCACGTCAGGACGCGCGCGGAGCACGAGACGCGCGAGTGGCTGGTGGACGCCATCGAAGGTGAATCGATGCGGGCAGCCGAGGCATTTCTGGCCTACTACGACGACTCGCGGGCCGCCGTCGAGGCGAGCTTCGCGAGTGCACTCACGGATCTGCACCATCACGCGACGGTCGCGCTGGTCCGCGCGCGAGACGTTCTCGCCGATGGTCCGGACGCCGTGTCTCGCGCGCAGGGCTTCCTCGACGACTGGCTGCGGCGCGTCGCGGCGCTCTCGCGAACCGTGGAGTGATCGACCCGACGCTGCCGACCGCGGACCAGCCGCGTGCTCAGTCGTGATGAAGCCGACGGCCGCTGCGGCGGATCAGCACGTAGGCAAGCGTGACGAGCGCGCCGACGATCGCCGACGCGGCGAGCGCCAGCAGCGCGAGGAGCACGACATCCCACGCTCCCATCGTGCCGGCGGTTCCGAATCGCGTGTGTGCAAACGCGATCATCATGCGATCTCGCACGCGCCGTGGAGCTTGTCGGCCATACCTCGATGGCCAAGCAACGATCGTGCAGGGCGGCGATGCGAGTACGCGCGATGCACGTCCACGCACCATGACGCTCGTCCGACTCGTCACGATCCATCCGATCCTCGTCCATCTCACGGTCGGACTCGTCCCGCTGAGGTGGTCGCGTACGTGCTGGCACGGGCGCTGCGCAGCGCGCGCTGGGCGTTCGTCGCCGACGTCACGCTGTACGCGTGTGCGCTGGTGACCGTTGCCACCGCGGCGTTCGGGCTCACCTCGTATTTCGTACTCGACTGGCCCGGCGGTCTGTCGCCATGGAATGGGCTGCACCTCGCGTTCGGCGCGGCGACGCTGGCGCTGTTGGTCGCGCTTGCCATCTACCGGATCGGCAGCCACAAGAGCCGACCGTTCGGCGGCATGTTCACGATCGGCGGCTCGCTCGCGATCGGCGCGGTCGTCGCGTTCACCGGCTGGATCGGCGGCGAGATGCTCGTCTATCGCTCCGGCATGGCGGTCGAGGCCGCAGGCGACGGTGCGCTCGCGCCCCCGACCCGTGCGCGCGAGGGCGCGCCTCACCCCGACAACATGCTCGACGCGATGCACGATCTCCGCGCCAGCTGGGCGCAGATCGAGAGCTGCGAGGCGCGCATGATCGTCGAGAATCCTGGTGCTTGCGGGTTCGATCCGATCGCGCGGCAGGCGCGACGGATCTCGACCGCGGCGATCTGGGTTGCGGCCCACATGCACGGCGACGACCACGCCACCGAGCTTGCGAAGGAGGCCGACGGGCTCGGCGCATCGGCTTCGAAGCAGGACCTTGCCGGCGTGGTGCGCTCGACGGGCGAGCTCGCCGCGACGTGCGCCGGATGCCACGTCGAGAAGCGCTGGCATCACGGTCCTTCGCAAGAGCAGCCGGCGGTCAGCGAGCGCGGTGGATCCTCGCAACCGCGACCGTGACGTCCGCGCTCGCGGTCGATCGAGGGCCGCGGTTTGCAGCACCGTGTCGCCATGAGATCGATCGTCGTCGTGGCGCTCTCGCTTGCGGTCGCGTGCGCATCGACCTCGCCGCCACCGGCGCGCCCGAGCGCGCCGGCTGCGAAAACGTCTCGGCCCCCCTCCCCGCGCGACAAGCTCACGCGCGCGGTGCGCGTGCTCGATGCTCGGGGCGACGACCTGTCGCATCGGCGCGTGGTGGGCGTCCTCGAGGCGCTGGCGGACGTCGTCGCGCGGCTCCCGGATGCCACGGGAGATGCCGCGGACAAGATCCGCGCCTCGGCGCATCAGCTCGCGTCTTCCCCGCAACGCTCGCTCGGACACGCCGACATCGTGCTCGCTGCGCTTCGTGATGCGCGGCGCGCGCTGGAAGCTCAGAGCGCCAGGGCCCACCTCGAGCTCGCGCGCGCCTTCGCGGTCCTGGACGACGTCCTCGACCGCTTCGATCGCGCGAAGCCGTTGCTCGATCAGAAGGCGGAGCTCGTGACGGCCTTCGAGGCCATCGACGATGCCGCCGCGGCGGCGCACGGTGCTGCCCCGCCGTTTGCGCTGCCTGCGATCTCGCCACCCGCGCGACCGCGAAGCGACGCCGTCGCCGATCTGCGCGACGACGTGCTCGCCACGGCACGCGCCGACTGGACGCACCTCGAGGCCGCGAGCGCGAAGGTGCTCGCCGATCTGGCCGACATCATCGGCTCGTCGCCGAATGGCGACCCCGCGGACAGCGCGGAGCTGCGGTTCCAGGCCAAGCGCTTGGCCAGTACCAGGCAGGACGCGTTCGACGTGCCGCGCTGGATCAAGACCGCGCTCGCCGCGGCGCTCGAGACGCTGGAGCGCCGCGATCGCGCCAGCGCCAAGGACGCGCGCGCCGCGGTCGCCAACATCGACGATAGCAAGGGTCTGGCGTTCCAGCGAGGCGCGATCCAGGACGCGCTTCGCGCGACCGTCGATGCGTTCCTTCACGTCGAGCTGGGCGGCTGCTCGCGCTCGCGTGCGGCGGCTTCGAACGCGACAACCGCGACCTCCGATCGCGTGTCTACCGCCGATCCCTGATGCGTTGGGCCACGTACGCTCGCTGATCGCGCTCGATCTCGCACGAGCTTCCGGAGCCAACGACTGCACGTCGCAGAACCGCTCGGTGGTGCATGAGTGATGCAGATCGGGCGGCGTCGCGCGGCGGGCGAACGCGAGCTCGCTGGACTCCGCATTGCACCGCGCCGTGCGGACGCGCTCGTGAACCCGCCGCTCTATCCACGCTGGTCGACAACCGTCTACCGCCTCGTACTGATGGCGCTGGTCGGCGGTGCCGCGCTGCTCGTGATCGGACCGATGACCTACGTGCGCTCTGCCTATTCGACGTCGCAGTACGAGCCGTGGGATCAACCCGTCGAGTTCGATCATCGTCATCACGCGCGCGACGACGGCATCCAGTGTCTGTACTGCCACTCGTCGGCGGAGCGTTCCGCGAACGCCGGCGTGCCCGCGACCGCTGTGTGCATGGGCTGCCACGCGCAGATCTGGAACGACAGTCCGATGCTCGAGGTCGTCCGCCGCAGCTACTTCTCCGGCCAGCCGATCAACTGGAGGCGCGTCCATCAGGTCCCGGACTTCGTCTACTTCAATCACTCGGTGCACATCGCGCGTGGCCTGCCGTGCGAGCGCTGTCACGGAGACGTCGGGAGGATGGCGCGTGTCGTACAGGTCCAGCCGCTCACGATGGGCTGGTGCCTCGATTGCCATCGCGATCCGGAGCAGTTCATCCCGCGCACGGAGGTCCCGGGGAACACGTTCGAGGCGAGCGAGTCGATGTTCTTCAAGCCCGTCGCGAAGAACCGCGACATCACGCCACTCACCACTTGCACCGCGTGCCACCGATGAGCAACGACGATCGCCGTCACTCGCTTCGCGTGCTTCGCGCGCAGGCCGATCCCGAGTTCCCGCCCGGCGTCGACGAGCCGCCGAACGAGCTCGACCGACGCGACCTGATGAAGCTGCTCGCGGCGAGCATCGCGTTCGCCGGGACGGGCTGCATGAAGCGGCCGCAGAAGCGGATCATGCCTCGCGTCGAGCAACCGCCGGAGCTGACGCCCGGCGTCCCGCTCCAGTACGCGACGTCGATGACGATCGACGGCTACGCGACGGGCCTGGTCGTCACCACGAACGAGGCGCGGCCGACCAAGGTCGAGGGCAACCCGGACCACCCGGCGAGCCTGGGCGCGACGACGGCGCTGCATCAGGCGTCGGTGCTCCAGCTCTACGATCCCTATCGCGCGACCGGCGCGCTGCGCGATGGCGCACCGATCGAGCTCGGCACGGTCGCGCGCACGTTCGCGGACCGCGCACCGATCCCCGGGCTGTGGTTCCTGTTACAGCCGCAGAGCTCGCCGCTCGTCGAAGCTCAGATCGCGCGGATTCGCGCGCGCCACCCGACCGCGCACTTCGCGTTCTATTCACCGGTCGGGAGGCGAACCGCGCACGAAGGCGCGCAGCTCGCGTTCGGGCGGCCGCTCGAAGTCCAGTATCACTTCGATCGTGCCGACGTGGTCGTCGCGCTCGACGCGGACTTCATGTGCACGATGCCCAACTCGGTGCGCTGGTCGCGCGACTTCGCGGCGCGGCGCCGGCCGAGCTCCCAGCACGCCGAGCCGTCGCGGCTGTACGCCGCCGAGCCGCGCCCGACGCCGACCGGCAGCCTCGCCGATCACCGCCTGCCCGCGCGGCCGTCGGAGCTTCACGCGCTCGCGGTCGCGCTGCTCGCCGCCATCGAGGGCCGCGCGCTGCCGCCGCTCGCGGACCGCCAGCATCGCTGGGTCCTCGCGGCCGCCGCCGATCTGTCCGGACGCCGCGGCCGCGCGCTGCTCGTCGTCGGCGATCGCCAGCCCAAGGAGATCCACGCGATCGGTCACGTCATCAACGACGCGATCGGCGCGTTCGGCGCGACCGCCGACCTCACGCGATCCGCGTTGATCGAGCCGCTCGGCGCCGGCATGTCCGAGCTCGTCGCGGCGCTGCGTGCTCGCACGGTGCAGACCCTGGTGATCGCGGAGGCGAACCCGCTCTATGCCGCGCCGGCCGAGCCGAAGCTCGCCGAGCTGTTCGCGACCGTTCCGGACACCGTCTCCGCGGGCTTCTCCGCCGACGAGACGTCGCGCCGCTGCAGGTGGTTCGTGCCGCTCGTTCACTACATGGAGGGCTGGGGCGATGCGCGCGCGTACGACGGCACGGTGTCGTTCGTCCAGCCGATGATCCAGCCGCTGCAGGCGGGATGGTCGCTCGTCGAGCTGCTCGAGGTGTTCGCCGGCAACCCCGAGCCCGATGGTCATGCGCTGCTGCTCGACCGCTACCAGCGCGCCCAGGATGATGCGGGCATCGCGGCGTGGCAAACCCAGCTGCAGCGCGGGCTCGTGCTCGACACCGCGTTTCCCGCGGAGCAAGCGACGATCGCCGCGGCCGCGCGCACCGCCGGCGACCGCTTCGCGGGGCCGATCGCAGCGCCGATCGCGACGCGCGGCGCGATCGAGCTGTCGTTCGACGTGTCGCCCGCGGTGCACGACGGGCGGTTCGCGACGATCACGTGGCTGCAGGAGCTCCCGCGGCCGATGGACAAGATCACGTGGGGCAACGCGGCGATGATGAGCGAGGCCACCGCGAGCGCGCTCGGCGTCGCGACGAACGACGTCGTGCGGATCACGGCCGCCGGCTCGACGATCGAGCTGCCGGCGTACGTGCAACCCGGCCACGCCGACGCGTGCATCAGCCTCGAGCTCGGGTACGGGCGATGGGGCGGCGGCCCGATCGCCGACGGCGTCGGCGCGAACGTGTACCGCGTCGTGCCGGTGGCGACGCCGTGGTCCGCGGTCGCCAAGGTCGAGCCGACCGGAGCCGTTCACGAGCTCGCGCAGACCCAGCAGCACTGGCAGCTCCACGATCGCGAGATCGTGTTCGACGCGACCGTCGACGAGTACCGCCGCGATCCCGAGTTCACGCGCGATCGCTGGCGCGAGGAGCCGTCGATGCTGCCGCCGGTGTTTCCCGGCGTCCCCAAGTGGGGCATGACGATCGACACGACGATCTGCAGCGGCTGCAGCGCGTGCGTGATCGCGTGCATGGCCGAGAACAACGTGCCGGTCGTCGGGGCCACGGGCGTCATCCACAACCGCGAGATGCACTGGCTCCGCATCGACACCTACCGCAAGGACAAGGGCGAGGACGTCGCGTTCGTCCATCAGCCGATGCTGTGCCAGCACTGCGAGGACGCGCCGTGCGAGTACGTGTGCCCGGTCTACGCCACGCAGCACAGCCCGGATGGCCTCAACGAGATGATCTACAACCGCTGCATCGGCACGCGGTTCTGCTCGAACAACTGCCCGTACAAGGTCCGCCGCTTCAACTGGTTCGATTTCACCGAGAACACGCCCGAGACGCTGCAGCTGCAGTTCAACCCGAACGTCACGGTGCGCGGGCGCGGCGTGATGGAGAAGTGCTCGTATTGCGTGCAGCGCATTCGCGCGGCCGAGATCGCGGCGCGCCGCGACAAGCGCGACATCCGCCCCGGCGAGGTCGTGACCGCGTGCCAGCAGGCGTGCCCGACCGGGGCGATCCAGTTCGGGCGGCTCGACCACGAGCAGACGACGAACGTGCAGTGGCGCCGCGAGCCGCGCCATTACGGCGTGCTGAGTGACCTCGGCACGCGGCCCAAGACCGTCTACCTCGCGAAGATCTGGAACCCGAAGCCGGGCTACGAGCCGTGAGCACCGACCTGCTGATCGGGCGCCCGAGCGACAAAGCACTCGGCAACGAGCTGCTCGGCACGACGTGGCGCGCCGGCGGCCGCGGCTGGAAGATCGCGTTCGCGATCACCGGCGCGATGACGCTGATGCTGTTCGCGTTGATCGCGTACACGTTCGCGTACGGCATCGGGCTGTGGGGCAACATGATCCCGGTCGCGTGGGCGTTCGGGATCATCAACTTCGTGTGGTGGATCGGGATCGGCCACGCCGGCACGTTCATCTCGGCGATCCTCTATCTGTTCGAGCAGGGCTGGCGCACGTCGATCAACCGCCTCGCCAAGGCGATGACGCTGTTCGCGGTGCTCCAGGCGGCGCTGTTCCCGGTGCTGCACCTGGGACGGCCGTGGTTCGCCTACTGGCTGTTTCCGTACCCCTCCGTGATGGAGACGTGGCCGCAGGTCAAGAGCGCGCTGCCGTGGGACGCGGCCGCGGTGACGACGTACTTCACGGTGTCGCTGCTGTTCTGGTACATGGGCCTGCTCCCCGACCTCGCCTCGATCCGCGACTCGGCACCGACCCGCCTGCGCCGCATCATCTACGGCCTGTTCGCGCTCGGCTGGAACGGCAAGGCGACGACGTGGCGGCACTACCGGGCGGCGTACCTGCTGCTCGCCGGCCTCGCGACCCCGCTCGTGCTCAGCGTGCACAGCGTCGTGTCGAGCGACTTCGCGATCGGGCTCACGCCGGGCTGGCACTCGACGGTGTTCCCGCCGTACTTCGTCGCCGGCGCGATCTTCAGCGGCTTCGCGATGGTGCTGACGCTCGTGATCCCGGCGCGGCGCCTGTTCAAGCTGCACAACGTCATCACCGACAAGCACCTCGAGAACTGCGCGAAGCTGACGCTCGTCACCGGCCTCATCGTCGCGTACGGCTACATCCTCGAGTGGTTCCTCGCCTGGTACTCCGGCGAGCACGCCGAGTTCTACCAGGCGTGGGTCGCGCGCCCGACCGGCCCCGACGCCGCCATCTTCTACGTCTCGATGGTCTGCAACGTGCTCGTGCCGCAGATCTTCTGGGTCAAGCGGATGCGGCGGAACGTGTGGGTGCTGTGGTTCGGCGCGCTGCTCGTGAACGTCGGCATGTGGTCCGAGCGCTTCATGATCATCGTGCAGAGCCTCGAGCGCGAGTTCGTGCCGTCGATGTGGGCGAACTACAGCCCGACCTGGGTCGACATCGGCATCCTCACCGGCACGATCGGCTTCTTCACGTTCCTGTTCCTGCTGTTCCTGCGGTTCGTCCCGATCATCTCGCTGGCCGAGATGCGCGACATGAAGCACGAGATCGTCCGCGGCGAGAAGGAGGCGGCGCGTGGCTGATCGCATGCTCGGCGAGTACCTCGACGAGGATGCCGTGATCGCGGCGATCCGCGAGCTGCGCGCGAAGGGCTACCGCAAGCTCGACGTGTACATGCCGTTCCCGTCGCACGAGGTCGAGGAGGCGCTCGAGGAGATCCTCGCGGAGCATCGCTCGCACATCACGTTCGCGATCGGCGCCGTGGGGCTCACCGCTGCGGGGTGTGCATACGCGCTGCAGTGGCTGCTCGAGGGCCACCTCTATCCGCTGATCGTCGGCGGACGCCCGCCCCACTTCCCGCTCGCGTTCGTGCTGATCACGTTCGAGATGGGCGTCTTGTTCGCATCGTTCACCGCGTTCTTCGGCGTGCTCCGGCTCGGCCGGCTGCTGCGCCTCAACGACGACGTCCAGGCGACCCCGGGCTTCGAGTCGGCCACGTGCGACCGGTTCTGGCTCGAGGTGCTGGCGCGCGATCCGCAGTACGACGCCGAGCGCACGCATGCCGATCTCGTGGCCGCGGGCGCGCAACGCGTCGAGCAGCCCCCGGAGGGCACATGATCCGCGCCCTGATCTTCCTCGCGTTCGCGGCCGCGCAGACCGGCTGCGGTGGCTGCGGCAAGTGGGACCTCGATCTCGAGCGGATGATCAATCAGCCGCGCTTCACGTCGTACCAGGCATGCGACGTGTGCGCGCGCGGCTCGATCATGTTGACGCCGCCCGCGGGCACGGTCTCGCGATCGCAGACGCTCGGACCGCTCGCGCTCGTCCACGGACGCGTCGACGGCAACTACCTGCAACAGCTCCCGATTCGCGTCGATCGCGGCGTGCTCGCGCGCGGACGCAACCGCTTCGACATCTACTGCGCCGCCTGCCACGGCCGGCTCGGCGACGGGATCTCGCAGGTCGCGGAGAACATGAAGCTGCGCAAGCCTGCCGATCTGCTCGTCGCGCCGTACACCGACTATCCGCCGGGCCGGCTGTTCCTGACGATCACCGACGGCTACGGGCTCATGCGTTCGTATGCCGGCGAGCTGCCGCTCGACGATCGCTGGGCCGTCGTCGCGTACGTGAAGGTTCTCCAGCTCTCGCAGCACGTCGCGCTCGGCGAGATCCCGCCTGCACGACGCGAGGAGGCGCGGCGATGGCTGAAGTGAACGTTGCCGACATCAAGGTCTTCAACGGCAAGACGATCGCGATCGTCGCCGCGATCATCGCGCTGCTCGGGTTCGTCGGGCTCGCGATCGGCCTCGGCGTCGATCCATCGCGCACGTGGCTCTCGTACCTGATGGCGTACTGGTTCGCGTTCAGCGTCGTCGTCGGCGCGCTGATCTTCTCGATGGCGGGCTACGCGACGAACGCGAGCTGGATGGCCGTCGTCCGTCGCGTCGTCGAGATCTGCGTGCTGCCGATGCCCGCGCTCGCGCTGCTCTTCGTCGCGATCCCGTTCGGGATCGGCCACCTCTATCCGTGGCACACGCCGCCGGCCGGCCTCACCGGCCACGAGATCGAGGTGCTGAGGCACCGCGCGCCGTACATGAACGTCCCGTTCTTCGTCGTGCGCGGCGCGATCTACTTCCTCGTGCTGCTGATCGCGTCGCTGCTGCTGCGGCGCTGGTCCGTGCGTCGCGACGCGCTCGGTCACACGCCCGACGGCGATCCGAAGGAACAGCTCGACCGCGAGCGCGCGTTCGCGAGCGGCATGCTGCCGCCGGTCGCGCTCGCGCTGACGTTTGCCGGCATCGACTGGGTGATGGCGCTCAACCCGATCTGGTACTCGAGCGTGTTCGGCTTCTACGTGTTCGCGGGAGGCTTCCTCGCGGGGATCGCGCTCGCGACGCTGTTCGCGGCGCAGCTGTGGTCGCGCAACTCCACGGCGGGCGCGCTCACGCCGAATCACTTCCACGCGCTCGGGCGGCTGATGCTCGCGTTCACGATCTTCTGGACGTACATCGCGTTCTTCCAGGCGATGCTGATCCGGATCGCGAACAAACCGGAGGAGGTGTCGTTCTACATCGCGCGTACACACGGCGCGTGGTTGGTGTTCTGGTACATCCTGATCCTCGGCCACTTCGCGGCGCCGTTCCTCGTGCTGCTGCTGCGCGCGCCGAAGTTCCGGCCGCGCGTGATGGCGTGGACGGGCGTGTGGCTCGTGCTCATGAACCTCGTCGACGTGTACTGGCTCGTGATCCCGTCGCGCGTGCAAGGCGATCACGTGTTCTCGTGGCTCGATCTCGCGGCGCTCGCCGCCGTGCTCGGGACCTCGGTCGCGTGCGCCGCGTGGCGCCAGCACGGCGTGGCGGTGGCCGCGTTCCGCGACCCGTTCTTCGTCAAGGGCGCGAGCTACCGGAGCAAGCAGCTATGAAGCACCCGTCGCAAGAACCGAACGTCGTCCCCGCCGGGTTCATCACCACCGTGCTCGGCTCGGTGATCGCGGTGATCGTGCTGAGCTGCGTGATCATGCGCGGCATCGAGACCTGGCGCACGAGCGATCTGCACGGCAACACGAGCGGACCCGCCGAGCAGATGCAGGGCGTCCCGCGCGAGGTGAACGCGATGGAGACGCTTCCGTTCTCGATCGAGGCGCAGGGCATCGCCGACAACGAGCTGGCCGAAGGCGTGCTCGCGAGCTACGGCTGGGTCGACCGCGCGCACGGCATCGTCCGCGTGCCGATCGACGTCGCGGTCGACCTCTACCTCGCCGGGCCCCGGCACGACGGCCCGGTGGCGGCCGCCCGGAGGCCCGAGTGATCCGCACCGCGATCGTGCTCGTCGCGTGCGCGGTGGCCGTACCGGCGGCGGCTCAGCCAGCGAGACCGCCGCAGCTGCGCGGCATCGGGCTCGACCAGCACCTCGGCGATCGCGTGCCGCTCGACCTGTCGTTCACCGAGGCCGCCGGACGTCGCGTGCACCTCGGCGACTACTTCGACGGCAAGCGGCCCGTGCTGCTCGTGCTCGCGTACGTGCGCTGCAAGATGCTGTGCAGCCTCGTCCTCCACGAGACCACCGACGCCGTCCGCGGCATGCCGCTCGCGCTCGACCGCGACTACCGGGTGGTCACGGTCAGCATCGATCCCCACGAGGAGGCCGCCTCCGCGAACATGCGCCGCACCGATCTGCTGCGCGAGGCCGGACATCCAGGCGAGACCGCTCGCTGGCCGTTCCTCGTGGGCGCCGAACATCCGATCCACGCGCTCGCCGATGCCCTCGGGTTTCGCTACCGCTGGGATCCGGCGAGCGAGCAGTTCGCGCATCCGGCCGTGATGTTCGTGCTCACGCCCGACGGACGGATCTCGCGCTACCTCGAGGGCATCGAGGTCGAGCCCGCGACGGTCGCGAGCGCGCTGCGCGATGCCGCCAAGGGGACGATCGGCGAGCCGATCTCGGACAGCGTGCTCAGCTGCTTCCACTTCGATCCGGCGGAGCGCGCGCATCGCGAGCAGATCGATCGGTTCCTGATGATCGGCGGCAGCGCGCTGATCCTGGTGCTCGGCTCGGCGGTGCTCGGGCTGTATCTGTGGGAACGCCGATGAGGCTGTCATGAACACGTGGCTGCGCCGCATTCTCGGGCTACCGGAGCAGGCCTCGACGGTCGCGAGGCACATCGATTACCTCCACTACTCGGTCATCCTCACCTCGATCCTCGGCGCGGCCGCGATCGGCACGCTCGCGCTCTACTACTCGTGGCGGTATCGCGCGAACGGCGGCAAGGGCGCGCCGCAGCCGCCGGACCCGAGCCTCCTGCACACCCGCGGCGGTAGCTCGCTCGTGGTCGAGCTCGGGATCATCGGCGGTCTGCTGTCGCTGTTCATCCTGTGGTGGGTGATCGGCTTCATCGAGTACATCCGCATGGCCGAGCCGCCGCCCGACGCGATGACGATCTACGTCGTCGGCAAGCAGTGGATGTGGAGCTTCGCGTACCCCAACGGCGGCGGCTCGATCGGCACGCTCTACGCGCCCGAGGGTCGTCCGGTGAAGCTCGTCATGACGTCGCGCGACGTGATCCACAGCTTCTACGTCCCCGCGTTTCGCGAGAAGCGCGACGTGATCCCCGGCCGCTCGACGACGATGTGGTTCGAGGTCGACCATCCCGGCCGCTACCGCATCGAGTGCGCCGAGATGTGCGGCGTCGGTCACTCGACGATGCGCGGCGAGGTCGTCGTGCTGACGGCGGAGGGCTACGCGCGCAAGCTCGCCGAGCTCCAGCCGACGAGCGTCGCC